>DATKAL010000247.1:0-10702 GCA_035498135.1 Anaeromyxobacter sp. | reverse complement strand
AGGGGGCCGGTCACGCCCGCCCGGGCGCGGTGCTCGCAGACCGCCTGGACCACCGCCAGGATGTGGGCCTCGTTGAAGCTCCGGCGCAGCGACGACCCGCGGTGGCCGGAGGTCCCGAAGGCCACGCGCTCGGCGGGCCGGGAGGGATCGGGAGCGTCGGCGGCGTACCGCCGGAGGAGGTCGGGGACGTCGACCAGGAGCTCCCGGGGAGCGGGCTTGCCGGCGAGGGGATGGGCCATGCCCTGATCCTGGCACGGCCGAGCCCCTTGTCAGCGTCTCGGACGGGCCCGACAATGGCAGCATGCTCGCCGCCGCGCTCTGGGCCGCGCTCGCGCTGGCGACGCCTCCCTCCGCGGCGCCGTGGCAGCGGCTCGAGGCGGGGCTGGAGCTGGCCTGGCTCGACGGTCCTCCCGGAGCACCCGGCGACGGGAAGATCCTGGTGGTACGCATCGACCCGGCCCACTTCGAGCTCCGCCTCCTCAACGCCTCCGCCCCCGGAGAGGGGGGGCTCCACACCGCCCGGGCCTGGGCGGAGCGGACCGGGGCGGCCGCCGCCATCAACGCGGGCCTCTACCAGGCCGACTACCTGACCAGCGTCTCCCAGATGCGGTCCCGGGATCACGTCAACCAGCGCCGGGTCTCCCGGGAGAAGGCGTTCCTCGCGTTCGACCCGCTCGAGCCCGGGATCCCGGCGGTGCGGATCGTGGACCGGGAGTGCGAGGACGTGGACCGGGTGACCTCCCGCTACGGCGCCCTGGTGCAGTCCATCCGGATGGTCTCCTGCCAGCGCCAGAACGTCTGGGCCGAGTCCCCTCGCCGGGCCTCCGCGGCGGCGATCGGGCTCGACGGCAAGGGCCGGATCCTGTTCGTCCACGCCCGCAGCGCCTGGCCGGTCCACGCCCTGGTGGACGCGCTCCTCGCCCTGCCGCTCGACCTCCGCCGGGCGATGTACGTCGAGGGGGGGCCGGAGGCGCAGCTCTACGTCCGGGCGGGCAAGGAGGAGCTGGAGCGCGTGGGCGCCTTCGAGTCGGCTCCGGGGGCCGCCCCGGGGGAGGCCTGGCCGGTGCCGAACGTGATCGCCGCGATCAGAAGGACCGGCCCACGATCGCCTTCACCACGAGGTGCTGGCCGGTCGCCTCGGTGAGGCCGAACCCCACCCCCAGGTTCAGCTCCCAGGGCGAGGGGGCCACCTCCGCCTCGCGCTCGGGCTGCGCCCAGTCGAGGACCGCGAAGAGGAGGTGCTCCTGCTGCTCGACCGGCAGGAAGCCGGAGAAGGGCCCCAGCCCGCCGTAGTACTCCGCCCCGAGCGCCACCCCGCGCTGGGTGTTCCAGGCGACCTTTGCGCAGGGCTCGAACTCGGCCTGGAAGCGGTGGGGGCCGGTGAGCGCGTAGCCGAAGATCGGGTTGACCGAGAGGAGCCAGGACCGGCTCCGGAAGCCCACGATGGGCCGGAACTCGTTGGCCCAGCCGTCCTGCTCGAGCGAGGTGGGGACCTTGCCGACCTCGACGTTCAGCCCGAGGAAGACGGGCCAGCCGAGCTCGCGCCGGACGCGCTCGGGGAGGACGAGCTTGGCGCGCAGCTTGAATCCGCCGAACCCGCCCTCCCCGCCCGGCCCGGCGTAGAGCTGGGCGTAGCCCCCGAGCTCGAGCCACTCGGTCACCCCGACCGCCGGCTCGAGGGTGATGCGCCCCAGCCGGTCGGGAGGGATGGCGCCCGGCCACTCCGGCTCCTCGATCCCGCTCACCGTGTAGTTGAGGTGGAGCTCGAGGCCGAACCGACCCGGCGCGTTGATCTCGGCGTCGTAGACCTGGATCTCGAAGCGATCCAGGGCCCCCGCCGGGGCGGCGGCGAGGAGGAGGGCCAGCGGGGCGAGGGGGTGGTGGCTCACGGTGGCTCCGGTGGCGCGGCGCGCTCGAGGGATCCTGGATGCCGCCTCGTCACCCCCGCGCGTGGAGGAGCCGCTGCTCCTCCCGGTAGGGGAAGATGTCCACGATCTCCCCGGACCGGAGCCGCTCCTGGATGCCCCGCCACCAGCGGCCGGTGAGGAGCTCGCCGTGCGCCTGCAGGAAGACCTCGCGCAGGCGCCCGGGCAGGCCGAGGAAGGGCAGGAACTCCTCGGGGAAGACGTCGTCGGGCCCCACGTAGAAGGAGGGCTCCCCGCCGTCGTAGCCGCCGTCCTCCTCCCCGCCCCCCGGCCCGCCGCCGCTCGGGAGATCCCGGAAGCGGCAGTCGGTCACCCGGGTGAGCTCGTCGTAGTCGTAGAAGATCACCCGCCCGTGGCGCGTCACCCCGAAGTTCTTGAGGAGCAGGTCCCCGGGGAAGGTGTTGGTGGCGGCGAGGTCCCGCAGGGCGTGCCCGAAGTCGAGGACCGCCTGCCGCGCGGTCCACTCGTCCGCCTCCCGGATGAAGAGGTTGAGGGGCGTGACCCGCCGCTCGGCGTAGAGGTGGCGGATCGCCACCTCGTCCGCGGCCACCCGCACGCTCTCGCCCGCCGTGGCGGAGAGCTCCTCGAGCAGCTCCGGGGAGAAGCGGCGCACCGGGAAGGCCAGGTGCTCGTAGTCCTGCGCGTCCACCAGCCGGCCGGCCCGGTCGTGCCGGAAGACGTGGCGGTACTTGTCGATCACCTCGCGACGGGTGGTCTGCTTGGGCGGGGCGAAGTGGTCCTTGATGACCTTGAAGACCACGTCCAGCCCGGGGAGGGTGAAGACCGTCATCACCAGCCCCTTGTCGCCGCGGGCGGGGACGAAGGACTCGCTCGTCCCCTCCAGATGCTGGACCACCTCGCGGTAGAGCTCGGACTTGCCGTGCCTGTTGAAGCCGAGCGCGGTGTAGAGCTCGGAGACCCGCTTGAGCGGCAGCACCGAGCGGAGGAAGGCGACCAGCTCCCGGGGACGGTCCACCTCGACGTGGAAGTAGGAGCGCGTGAAGCTGAAGACGATCGAGACGTCCTCCTCGGTGAACAGGATCGCGTCCAGCACCACCCCGGCCTCCCCCTGCGCCAGGGCGAGGACCAGCGGGGTGCGGAAGCGGCCCCGGCGGATCCGGCCCACCAGGTAGGCCCCCTTCCCGCGGAAGAAGACCGCCTTGACCATCTCCACCGACTCGAGGGGCTGGCCGTCGGCCAGCTCGCGCAGGTGGGCGTCGAGCTCGATGGCCGCCAGGCGCGCGTCGCGGGCCAGGTCCTCGTAGGGGGCGGCGAAGGCATAGGCGCGGAGGACACGGCCGAGGAGGGCCTCGGTGGTCACCTCCCGGGGGAAGGTCCGGTGGAGCGCCTCCGCCTCGCGCGGCGGCGGGGCGTCGGCGGCCAGGAACTCGATGCGGGCGTCGACGCCGACGGTGGCGAAGACCCGCCGGGTGACCGAGTTGAAGAAGGAGGCGCCGATCTCGAAGTCGGGACGGCCGCCCGCCAGCCGCTCGAAGTCCTCCTTCATCCGCTGCCAGAGCGGCCGCTCGTGGGCGGCGCCGCCCAGCTCCGCCCGGACGATGCCCACCGTCTCGTGCACCACCCGGTCCCGGAGGTCGAGGCGCTCGCGCGCGTCCCGCTGCGCCCCCGCCCAGTCGCGGGAGTCGAACCGGTCGCGGGCACGCCGCGTGATGCGGGCCCGCTCCGCCATGTACCCCTCGAAGCCGCCGCGGATCGCCTCGGCCCCCGCGAGCGCGAGGGCGGTCCGGTCCTCTCCCATGGTCGATCTGCTCTAACGCCCCGGGTGAGGCCGCCGCTGCCCCCTGCGGGGGCCTGTGATCCCGGGCCGCCACGGCCGGGCCCCGACCCCGCGCTCGCCCTCGTCCGCGGGCCCCGACACGAAGGCGGGGGCCCCGGCACCCGGGACCCCCGCCTCGCCCACCCTCCCCGCCCCGGCTACGGCGTGGGGAAGGGGTACGGGGCGTCGTCGGTGAAGTTGACCTGGGTGAAGTCGAAGTCACCGGCGGTCGAGTCCAGGGCCGGCACGGAGCCGAACACCGGATCGCAGGGGGTGCCGGTCCCGCCCTGGTGGGCCGACCCGCTCACCACCGTGCCCCCGTCCTCGAGCTTCATCAGCCAGTAGCTCTCGACCGGCTGGCCCGCGGCCGGCTTCTCGTGGCAGGTGAGGCCGACGAACGACTGGGTCGAGGTGAGCTGCCCGCCGGTCATGAGCGCGTCACTCCGGCCGTGCTGGGAGCCGTCGGTGAGCACGTACCAGCGGGAGACCAGCTCCACCGAGGCCTGGAGGCCCTGCGGGTTGGCCGGGCAGAGGAAGATCATCTCGTCGGCGGCCTTCAGGCTCCCGCCCTTCCCCGGCACGCGGTCGAGGACGTAGTGCGCGTCGCGCGGCGCCTTCGCGGGGAGGTCGTCCGGGTCGCCGTTGGTATCCCAGGTCACCCCGGAGGCGTCGAACGCCTCGAGCCGCTGGGCGGCCTCCACGTCGAAGGTGACCTGGATGACGCCCGAGGCCGGCTCGGTCGGGATCACGGACTGGAGGGCGGTCAGGTCGAGGGTCATGTCGCCCTTCCCCTGGTGCGGCCCGCTCGCCGTGGTCCGGTCGATCTCGCCGCTGAAGACGGTGGTGAAGCTGCCGGTGCTCCCCTGGCGGAGATCGAGCGACCAGGTGTACTGGCCGGTGGCCACCTGCGTGAGGGTGAAGCGCTCGTCGAGGCCGTTCCGGACCCGCTCCCAGACCACCTGGCCGCTGGTGGAGACGGTCGGGTCGTCGGCGATCAGGCGATCGATCCGGCCGAGGAACTTGTAGAGGTGGCGGTTCAGGCGAGCCGCCACCGCCTCGGTCCGCTGGAAGAGGTGCGGGTGGCAGGCGTCGCCTCCGCCCACGAAGATCGGCGGGAAGGCGACGACCGGGTCGAGGTTCGCGGTCGAGAGCGCTGCCGGCGCGGGCGTCGTGTCGGTGACGCTGACGGCGAAGGTCTCGCTGGTGGGCGCGGCGGCGAGCAGCTCGGACGAGCTACCGGTCGCCCCCGATCCCGACCCGCCGCAGGCGAGCGCGAGGGCGAGGGGCGAGGCCAGGACTGCGGCGCGAAGGGTCTTCATGCGGGCTCCTCCCGGGGCCATGGCTTGCTCGCCCCGTCGCCCCGGTGAAACCCTCGCCGGCCCGGGCGGTCGCGCGCTCGGTTGGGGCGCCCCGGGCGTGCCGGGCGCGCTAGGTGCCCCGGGCCGGTCCCTGGAGGTCCGCCACCAGCTTGAAGGCCTCCGCGCGGGCAGCCCCGAAGGAGAGATCGTCCAGCCGGAGCGCCTGGCGGGCCTCGTCCACCAGCCCGGTCCAGTTCACGTCGATGCCGCCGGGCGGTGGCTCCGGCGTCCGCAGCGACATGGGGTCGGCGTCCTCCGGGGGAGGCTCCATCCCCGCCCCCGCCTCCCAGGCCAGCTGCTCCGCGACGATCAACGTGGCGTGGACGGCGCGCGCGGTGCCCCCCACCACCAGCGCGTGGTGCGCCCCCACCACCTCCTGGATCGCGCCCGGGAGGTTCCAGAGCCGGGCGACCAGGCCCGAGGCCTCCTCGTGCACCTCGTCGATCACCGGCGCCAGCGCCGTGAAGGGTCGGGCCCGGTGCTCGGGGACCTCGGAGAGGACCAGCAGGGAGGCGGCGAAGCCGACGTCGTGGAGCAGCCCGCAGAGGAAGGCGTGCTCGGTCTCGACGCTGGTCCGGCGGCAGACCGCCCGCATGACGTGGGCGACGGCGGTGGAGTGCCGGGCGAGCCGCTCCATCGCCGGCTCGAAGCCCGGGACACGGAAGACCTTGAGCCGGAGGGCCGCCTCCAGGACCAGCTCGCGCATGGCGCGCAGGCCCAGGCGCACCGTCGCCTGCTGGAGGGTGAGGATGGGGGAGCGCGCTGCCTGGGCCGCGGACTGCGCCACCGAGAGGACCCGCGCCGCGAGGACCGGGTCGCGCTGGAGGACCCGGACCACCTCCTCGAACTGGACGTTGGGGCGCTGGGCGAGCTGCATCACCTCCACCGCCGCCTGCGGGAGCACGGGCGGCTTGTAGCCCGCGGAGGAGAAGGTGCGCTGCAGGAGGGCGGTGACGTCGCTCCGGTCGAGCCCACCCACCGACCGGGCGGCGGCGGCAGCGGCGGCCTGGAGATCCGCGGCGGTGGACCTGGCGAAGGCCACGGGGAGGGAGGCGCGCCGGCGGGCCGTCAGGCGGCGGCCGGGGTGGCGTGGTTGACCAGCGCGCGCCAGCGCGAGAGGGCGTCCCCGTTCAGCCCGTACGGCTGGAGGAGGAGCGTGAAGCTCCCTCCCTCCGGCCAGGCGAGCCTCACGCTCCCGAACCCCTTCACCGGCGGCTCGCACGCCACCTTGAGCTCGAGGAGGAGGTTCTCCGGGACGGGCTTCGGGCCCTGCACCATGCAGTGCGTGGCCCCGATCCCGAGCAGCTTGTAGCTGTACTCCTTGCCCCCCAGCCTGAGCACCACCGGGTAGGGAGGTGGCGTGGGGGCCGACTGGCGCGGGGGAGGCTCCGGGGCCGCGACCAGGGAGGGGACGGCCGCCCCGGGCGGTTCCGCGCTCTCGAAGGAGGCGACGAACTCGGGCAGGGCGGCGATGGTCCGGGCCACCAGCTCCCGCTCGTCGGGATCGACCAGGTCGAGCTCCTCGAGCTCCTCCACCCCGAGGTGGGTCCGCTCCCCGAGCGCCCGGACGACGTCGTCGACGGCGATCACCGTCTCGACGTAGCGCGGGTCGGCGGTGGCGGTGATCTTCGCCGCGTGGTGCTGCGAGATCACGTCGGCCAGGACCGGGGGCAGGTCCCAGCGCGCGGCCATCACCACGCCGAGCTCGACGTGGTACCGGTCGACGAGCGCGTTCCACTCCTCCTCGCTCCGGGGGGCGACGTCGTCCCGGCGGGAGAGCAGGTCCTCGACGCAGGCGATGGCGATCACCTTGCCGAAGTCGTGGAGGAGGCCGGCCGAGAAGGCGATGTCCGGGGCGAGCCCGCGCCCGGGGGCGAGGGCCTGCGCGAGCAGCGCCGAGGCGAGCGCCTCCATCCAGGCCCGGCGGCGGAGCGGCGCCAGCTTCCCCGAGGTGAGCGCGTGGGCGGCGAGGCCGGAGGCGAGGGCCAGGCGGGCCATCTCCTTGGCGCCGATGCGCGCCACCGCCCCCTTCACCGAGGCGCAGGGGTTCCCGCGCGAGTAGACGACCGAGTTGGCGCAGCGGAGCACGTCCGCCGCCAGCACCTGGTCGGAGGCGACCAGCTTCGCCAGGTCCTCGACGCCGTAGTCCCCGCTGCGCACCACCGCCTCGATGCGGAAGGCGACCGCCGGGTAGGGCGGGACCTTCACCTGGTCCTTCCCGACCAGGTCGACGATGGCGCGGTCGAGATCGAGGGGCGGGCTGGTCGACATGCCACCGGTCCGTGCAAGGAGCGTTCTCGGCCACCTCCGTTCCGAGGGTCGGTCCGCCGGCCGGATTCTCCCGTGGCGGCAAGAGCTTGGCTGTCACGACCGGGACGCGCCACCCACCCCCGCGCCGGCGTCGGCCGCGCGGGGGTCCGTCCTCACCCCGCCCCGCCGACCCACCCTCCCCAGCCCGCGGCTCAGAGCGGAAGGCGTCCGCCGGCGGCGTAGCCGGTCAGCTCGGCGTACCCCTCCCCGGCGGCGCTCCCGTCGGCAGCTCGCACCTGCACCGGCCCCTCCCAGTAGGCGAGCCCGCGGACCAGGCGGGAGACGTCCTCGGCGGAGCGGAGCTCGGGCTCGACCACCACCTGGACCCCGGCGCTCGGGACCGCCACGCGCCAGCCGGAGGGATAGACGGCCCCCGTGCGCGGGCTCCTCCAGGTGCCGCGGGGCTCGGCCGTCCATTCGCCCTGCCCGAGCAGCCGCACCCGGCCGTCGCGCTCGACCAGCGTGCCGGTCCGCCAGGCGACCCGCCCGTCAGCCTCCCGGAGCGCCTCCAGCATCAGGGCGCGGCCGTCGGCGAGCCGCAGCCCCCACCAGTCCCAGCCCACCAGCCCCGGGGCGAGCTCCGACGACCCGGCCTCCCGGTCCAGCCAGCTCGTGCCGCGCACGGCCCAGGTCAGCCCCCCGACCGTCAGCGAGCCCTCGGTGGCGAGCCGGGGGATGGAGTAGTAGAGCGTGGCGAAGCCCGGCGCGGGTGCCTTGCGGCTGTAGCCGTCGGGCCCCTGCAGCACCGGTGGGCCCTCGGGACGCGCCCGGAGGTCGAGCGCCAGGCCGCGCGCGTCGTCCCGCATCGAGAGGGCGAACGCGCCGCCCTCCTCGAGGCGCACCGACCAGGCGCCCTCCGTGCCGGGCGGGGCGCGCGCCCAGGCGAGCGTGGGGTCCCCGACGGCGCCGAAGCCCCCCAGCGCCGGCACCGCCCGCCACAGCACCTCGGAGAAGACGTGCTCCCCGCTCGCCGGATCGGTGACGGCGGCGTGGCCCATCACCGCCGCGCCCGTCGCCCAGGCCGAGTCCAGGGCGGGCGGCTCGGGCAGGAGGCCGGCGCGGAAGAGCGTGAGCTGGTAGCCGAAGGACCGGCCCCCCGGGCCGGCCGAGGCGAGCGTCCCGGTGAAGTACCACCACTCGTTCCGCAGGGCGGGGTGCAGGTGGTGATCCCGTGGGAAGGCCCAGCGGTGGCCAGGCTCGGCGGGGGCGAAGCCCGAGGGGGCAGGCCCGCTCCCGGCGAGGAGGGCGAGGAGGAGCATGGCCGGCTCAGAGCGCATCGCGGGAGAGCTCCTGCGCCGGCGTCCGGCTCGCCGCCAGGGCCGGGAAGAGGGAGGCGGCGGCCGCGGCGGCCAGGATCGCCACCGCCTCGCCGGCCAGGGCGCGCCAGGGCCAGGAGAGCCCCAGGCTCCAGCCGAAGTAGGCGGGGTTCACCGCCTCGACCAGGACCAGGGCCAGGGCCGCCCCGCCCAGACCGCCGAGGGCGAGGCCGGTCGCCGCCAGCCCCAGCCCCCGGCCGAGGAAGACGCGGAAGAGCTGGCCCCGCGTCGCCCCCAGGGCGCGGTAGAGCGCCAGCTCGCCCCGTCGCTCCCGGCCGAGCACCAGCAGGGAGAGGGTGACCCCCGCCGCCGCGATCAGGAGGCCCGCCCCCTCGAGCAGCCTGGTCACGGCGAAGGTCTGCTCGAAGACGGCGAGCACCTCCGCGCGGAGGGTCCGGTTGGAGCGGATCCGGAGGGCGGCGCCCCCGAGCCCGGCGCGCAGGTCCGCGATCGCCCGCTCCGGCTCCACGCCGGGGCGGAGGAAGAGGGCCGCGTTGGTCGGCGCCCCGGGGCCGAAGGCGCGCCCGTAGGCCCCAAGGTCCATGAGCACCGCCCCTCCCTCGTTGCCGTAGTCGCGGTAGACGCCGGCGACCGGGAAGCGCTGCTCGCCCTCCGGGCCGCGGAGCGCCAGGGAGCTCCCGACGCCGATCCCGGCCTTGCGCGCCAGCGGCTCGGAGACCAGGACCGCGCCGCGGCGCAGGGCCTCCATCGCCACCGCCCCGTCCCCGCCGAGCAGGGCGACCCGCCCCTCGCCCCCGGGGAGCGCGGCGTCGAGCCCGGCCACCAGGACGCGCCGGTCCCCGGCGTAGCCGAGGTGCTGCCGGAGCAGGTCGACCGCCCGGGCGCCCGGGTAGGCCAGCAGGCGGGCCACCACCTCGGGCGCCAGGGTGGCCTCGCTCCGCCCCCGCCGCCAGGAGGGGGTGGTGACGTAGACGTCGGCCCGCAGGGTGGCGTCGAGCCAGCGCTCCACCGTGCTCCGGAAGCTCGCGACCATCACCGTCACCCCGGCGAGCATCGCCACCGCCACCGCCAGGGCGCCCGCCGCCGGCGCGAGCCGCGTGCCGGCCGTGCGCGCCCCGTGGCGCACGCCGAGCCGCCGCGCCCGCCCGGTCCGCCCCTGGGCGCGCAGCGCCGCCGGGGAGGCCAGCGGCACCGCCGCCAGGACCCCGAGCCCGAGGATGAAGCCCGCCCCGGCCCACCGGCCCGCCAGGGCCGCCAGCGCCAGGGCGGCGAGCCCGATCCCGAGGAGCCGCCCCGCGCCCGCCCCCTCCCGCTCCTCGAGGGTGAGCGAGGCGAGCAGCGCCCGCGGGTCGGCGCGGCTCGCGTCCAGGGCGGGGAGCAGGGCGCCGGCCGCCGCCCCCCCCACGCCGGTGAGGACGGCGAGGGCGAGCAGCCCCGGGCCGACCGCGACCCGCTCCATCCCCTCCAGGAGGTAGAGGTTCCGGATGGTGGCGGAGACCGCCGTCAGGTTGGCCCGGGCGGCGAGCCAGCCGAGCGGGATCCCCGCCGCCGTCCCGACCGCGCCCAGCGCCGCCGCCTCCCCGAGCACGAGCAGGAGCACCTGGGCGCGGGTGGCCCCGAGGGCGCGGAGCACCCCGAGCTCCTCCCGTCGCCGCGCCAGCGAGGCCCTCACCGAGGCGTAGACCAGGAACCCGCCCACCAGGAGCGACACCAGCGAGAGCGCGGTCAGGTTGAGGCGGAAGGCGGCGAGCAGCCCCTCCGCCTCGATTTCCCGCTGCTCGGGCGTGACCACCCGCCCCCTGCCGCCCAGCCGCGCCTCGAGCCGCCGGGCCAGCTCCGGCCGCGCGAGGCCCGGCGCGGCGGTGACGTCGATCTCCTGGATCCGCCCGCGGGTCCCGAGGAGCCCCTGCGCCTGGGCGATGTCCATGATCGCCAGCTCCCGGCTGGCGAGCGGGGCCACCCGGGAGAGGTCGAGGGTCGCCCCCACCACCAGCGTCACCCGGCGCGAGCCGAGCGTCACCGGGAGGCGATCCCCGTCCCGGACCCCGAGGGCGG
>DATKAL010000246.1:0-4045 GCA_035498135.1 Anaeromyxobacter sp. | reverse complement strand
TCGCCTTCGTCTCCGAGCACCTCGAGACGCTCTACGACATGGACATCCTCGCCCGCGACGCGGCCGAGAAGGCGGGGGCGCTCGCCTATCGGCGCGTGCCGGCGCTGGGGACGCGGCCCGACTTCGTGGCCGCCCTGGCCGCGGTGGTGAGGCAGGGCGAGGCGGCGCAGCCGCAGCGCGCGGCCTGAGCCACCGTCCGCGCGCCCCGGCTCAGCTCCGCGGCCGGTTCAGCCGGTGCAGCACCTGCTTGAGGAGCTCGCTCCCCGGGTGCGCCTTGAGGCCCGCCAGGGCCGCCCGGCGCGCCTCGGCCAGGTCGCCGAGGCGCTCCTCGGCCAGCGCCAGCACCGCCAGCGCGCGCGGGTGCTCCGGGGCGAGGGCCAGGGCCCGCCGGGCGTGGCGCCGCGCCTCCTGGGCGCGCTCCGAGGGGGGGAGGACCGGATCCTGCAGCTCGGCGAAGCCGAGCATGGCCGCGTACTCCGGCTCCTTGGCGTTCCGCTCCGCCGCCTCCCGCAGGGCCATCACCGCCTCGGCGTTCCGGCGGGCCCGCAGCGCCCGCTCGCCGCGCTTGAGCGCGATCTCCGCGTCGACGTCGATCCCCGGCCGCCGCACCCCGGTGAGCTCGAAGCGGAGCAGGAGGAAGGAGAGGTAGGCGCGCCGCTTCTCGTCGCTCCCCAGCACCCGGTGGGCGGCCGTCACCTTGTCCTGGACGGCGGCCAGCAGGTCCTCGAGGTCGCCGACCTCGTACTCGGCGAAGCCGTCCGGGTGGAAGCGGCGCGACACCTCCTGGTAGGCCTGCTCGATCTCGGGGCCGTCGGCGGCCACGTCCACCCCCAGGGCGTGGAGGTAGGTGCCGGGCAGGATCTGGAGGGCGGCCTGCCGGATCGCCTCCGCCCGATCGGCGGGGAGCGGCTTCCTCCGGCGGGGGGCGGCCTTCTCCACCTCGCCCCCCGGCTCCGGCCCCTCCTGGAAGGCGACCGCCCCGATCATGGAGAGGAACCAGAGCAGGGAAAGGGCGTCCTTGAGCTCGTGCCGGCGCGCCTCGAGCGCGTCCCGGGTGGCGGTGCGGCCGTCGAGGGAGACGGCGATCCGCAGGTCGGTGGTGGAGAGCCCCGCCACCGGGAGGACCTGCTGGAAGTCGCCGGTCCGGACCGGGTAGGCGTCGGTGACCGCCTTGAGGGCGTCGGCGAAGTGCTTGGCCGGGATGCCGGCCCGGGCGCCCTCGAGGATCACCTGGAGCGGCTGGACCTCGACCGCCTGGACCTCGCGGGCGAACTCCGCCCCCGCGTGGAAGCGCCAGCGCCCCTCCTTCGCGCCGATGGCCCTGACGAGCGCCGAGCGGAGATGCGCCCGGAGGGCGGCCTGGAGCGGCTCGCCCGGCTCGAGGACCCCGGCGGCGATCAGGGCCGCCCCGGGCGACAGGCCGCCCGCCATCGCCTCGAGGGCCGCCTGGTGGTCGGCCTCGCCCATGCGCCCGGCGTCCCGCAGCCAGCGCGCCAGGGACTCGGCCGGGTCGTCGGACTGGAAGGCCACCGGCACGCCGCGGAGGAAGAGGAAGCGCCGCTCCGGGCCGCCCTCCTCCAGGGCCAGCACCCCCTCGGAGAGCGCGCGCCAGAGCTGGTGGAGGAGCCGCGCCACCACCCCGGGCTTGATCTCTCCCCGCGCCGACGGCTCGCGCAAGAGGACCAGCGCCAGCCCGCCGCGGCCGGGCTGGGCGGGGGCGCTCCGGGCCACGAGCTGCTGCAGCTTCTCCACCAGCTCCCGGGTGGTCGGGTCGGCCACGTACGCGTTCGCGCCCACCGGAAGGAGGGCCGGCAGCCCGCGGGCCTTGCCCAGGTGCGCCTTGTCGGTCACCACGAGGAGCACCCGCGGGTCGGTGGCGCGCAACCGCCGGGCCAGCCCGGCCTCGTCGGGCTCGAGCCCCGCCCCGAGCACCACCGCCGCCGGCCGGCTCGAGGCGTACAGCTCGTAGGCCTGGGCGGCGTCCCCGGCCGCCAGCACCTCGAAGCCCGCGTCCGAGAGGCTCCTGGTGACGAACTCGCGCGTCGGCGGGTGGCCCTCGGCGAGCAGGATGCGTGGCACGGGGCTGCATTCTACGTGGATCCCGCCCAAAGACGACAAGCGAGCGGTGGAGGCGTGGTGCTACACTGCCCTCCCACGCGGCGCCCTCATGAAGGAACTCCTCCACCCGCGCCACCGCTCCGCGCTCGCCCGGTTCGTGGGCGAGGGCGCGCCCGCGAAGGTGCTCCTCGCCTTCGACTACGACGGGGTGCTCGCCCCGCTCTACACCGGCGACCCGGCCGGCAACCGCATGCGGCCGCGGACCCGGGAGCTGCTCGCCCGGCTGGGCCGGCACTACCCGGTGGCGGTGGTCTCGGGGCGCGCCTGGCGCGACGTCGACCGGTTCGTGGACGGGGCGGTGCAGACCGTGGTCGGGAACCACGGCTTCGAGCTCGGGCACGCGCGGCGGGTGCCGGCCAGGGTGCTGGCGCTGGTCCGGGGCTGGCGGCTTCGCCTGGAGCGGGAGCTGGCCGGGGTCCCGGGGGTCTACTTCGAGGACAAGCGCTCGACCCTCGCCATCCACTACGGGCTCGACCGGGCGGTCCGGCGCTCGGAGCGGCAGGTGTACGAGGCCGCCAACCGGCTCGAGGGGACCCGCCTCATCCCCGGCAAGAAGGTGCTCAACGTCCTGCCCCACGACTTCCCCTCCAAGGGAGACGCGGTCCGCACCCTGCTCGCCCGGCAGGGGCTGGAGGCGGCCCTCTACGTCGGGGACGACGTCACCGACGAGGACGCCTTCGCCGTGGGGCCGCCGCTGGTCTTCGGGGTGCATGTCGGGAAGGGGCCGTCGCTCGCCCCCTGGCGGCTCGAGGACCAGGGCGAGGTGGACGAGCTGCTCGAGCTCCTGGTCGCCGCCCGGGCGCCGGCGGCCCGGGCGCCGGTGTCGGGAGGGCGCCGCCGGTGAGCCGCGCCAAGGGGCCCCCCGCCGGCGTCACCGGCGACCTCTTCGAGCACGCCGCCCGGGAGCGCCCCGTCCCCGCCGCGCCGCGCCCCCCGCCGCCGCACGAGCCCCCGCTCCGCGGGCCGGTGGAGCGCGCCGCCCCGTCCCTCCCGCCGCCCGTCCCGCCGCTCCCGCGCCCGTACTCGGTCTCGGAGCTCACCCGCGCCCTGCGCAACGCCCTCGAGCCCAAGTTCCGCGACGTCTGGGTGGCGGGCGAGGTGGCGAACCTGCGCCGGCAGTCGAGCGGCCACGTCTACCTCTCCCTCAAGGACGACGAGGCGGTGATCGGGGCGGTGATCTGGGCCTCGCAGGCGCGCCGGCTCGGGTTCGAGCTGGCCGAGGGCCAGGAGGTGCTGGCCCGGGGCTTCGTCGAGCTCTACCCACCGCACGGGAAGTACCAGCTGGTGGTGCAGGAGGTGGAGCCCCGCGGAGCGGGGGCCCAGGCGATCCTGCTCCAGCAGATCAAGGAGCGCCTCCAGGCCGACGGCCTCCTCGACCCGACCCGCAAGCGGCCGCTCCCCTTCCTCCCCCGGCGCGTCGGGGTGGCCACCAGCCCGACCGGCGCCGCCCTGCGCGACTTCCTCCGCGTGCTCCACGGGAGGTTCCCCTCGCTCCCCGTCCTCCTCGCGCCCTGCCGGGTCCAGGGCGAGGGCGCCGCCCAGACCGTGCTCTCGGCGGTCCGCCTGCTCTGCCGCGCCGGGGTCGACGTGGTGGTGGTGACGCGCGGCGGGGGCTCGCAGGAGGAGCTCTCCGTCTTCAACGACGAGCGGCTCGCCCGCGCCCTCGCCGCCTGCCCGGTCCCGGTGGTCTCCGCGGTCGGCCACGAGGTCGACGTGACCGTGGCCGATCTGGTGGCCGACGTGCGGGCCGCCACCCCCACCCACGCCGCCCAGCTCGTGGCGCCGGTGCGCGACGAGCTGGTGACCCGGGTGGCCGGCCTCAAGACCCGGCTGCGGCGCGGGGTGGGCGCCGCGCTGGAGGGGCGGCGGCGCGAGCTCCGCGCGCTGCGGGCCGAGCTCTCCGACCCGGCCCACCTCCTCTCCCGGG
>DATKAL010000245.1:0-5902 GCA_035498135.1 Anaeromyxobacter sp. | reverse complement strand
GCCTGACGTTCAGCGGAGTCTCAACCACCAACCAGCGAGGACCAGGACCATGCCGCTCGAGATCAAGTTGCTGCAGAACACCGCCGGGAGCGCGGGGCGCACCACGGTGAAGCTCGCCGGGAGCCTCGACACCGCCACTGCTCCGGACCTGGAGCGCCGGCTCGCCTCGGTGCTGCCGGGCTGCGGCAAGGAGCTCGTCTTCGATCTGGCCGAGCTCAAGTTCGTCAGCAGCGCCGGCCTGCGGATCTTCTCCATGGTGCGCAAGCAGCTCAAGGAGCGGGGCGGCCAGGTCGTCTTCGTCAACATGCAGCCGCAGATCAACGAGGTCTTCGAGATCATCAAGGCGCTCCCGGGGATGACCGTCTTCAAGGACGTCGCCGAGTTCGACGCCTACATCGCCGCCCGGCAGCGCTCCCACGAGCACGACAAGTAGGAGCGGCCCGATGGCGAACGACGAGCGGGCGACGACCGAGGAGGCCCGGGACCGGCTCCTCCTCGTCGACGACAATGCCGCGAACCTGCAGGTGCTGCGCGAGGCCGTCGAGCCGCTCGGTTGCAAGATCCTCGTGGCGAAGAGCGGCGCCGTCGCGCTCTCGATCGTCGAGAAGGCGGTCCCGGACCTGGTCCTCCTGGACATCATGATGCCGGAGATGGACGGGTATGAGGTCTGCCGGCGCCTGAAGGACGCCGACGCCACCCGTCACGTGCCGGTGATCTTCCTGACCGCGCTCGGCGACCCGGCCGAGGAGGCGAAGGGGCTCGCCCTCGGGGCCGTGGACTACATCACCAAGCCCATCAACCCGGACCTGGTGCGGGCCCGAGTGCGCAATCACCTGGAGCTTCGTCGCTACCAGAGCCGGCTGGAGGAGCTGGTCCGGCAGCGCACGCGAGAGGTTCAGCTCACCCAGGCCGTCATGATCGAGAGCCTCGCCACGCTCGCCGAGTACCGGGACCCGGAGACCGGCGGACACATCAAGCGCACCCAGAACTACGTCAAGGCGCTGGCCACCCGGCTCAAGGATCACCCTCGCTTCCGCGAGCACCTCGACGAGGAGACCATCGAGCTCCTGTACCGCTCGGCGCCCCTCCACGACATCGGCAAGGTCGGGGTTCGGGACGCCGTGCTGCTCAAGGACGGGAAGCTCACCGACGACGAGTTCGCCCTGATGCGGAAGCACGCCGAGATGGGGCACGAGGCGCTGCTCATCACCGAGCAGAAGCTGGGGAAGAGCACGTTCCTGCATCACGCGAGGGAGATCGCCTACACCCACCAGGAGAAGTGGGACGGGTCCGGGTACCCCCGGGGGCTCGCGGGGGATGACATCCCGGTCTCCGGCCGCCTGATGGCCCTGGCCGATGTGTACGACGCGCTGGTCAGCAAGCGCGTCTACAAGCCCCCGATGCCCCATGAGAAGGCGGTACAGATCATCGTGGAGGGCCGGGGGCGCCACTTCGACCCCGACGTCGTGGACGCCTTCCTGGCGCTGGAGGGGGTCTTCCGCAACATCGCCCTCACCTTCGCCGACCACGAGGAGGAGCGGCGAGCGCTCCGGGGCGGGCCGGCGACTCCGGCGGCGGGGGCCGGAGCGCCTCGCAAGGTGCTGCTGGTCGACGACAATCCGATCAACCTGGAGATCATGTCGAGCCAGCTGGTCTCTCGCGGCTACCTCGTCGACGTCGCCGCCTCGGGCCGGGAGGCTCTCGAGCTCCATCGCCCGGGCGGCTACGACCTCATCCTGACCGACCTCGACATGCCGGGAATGGACGGCTACGCGCTGGCGGCGGAGCTCCGGCGCCGCGAGGAGGGGGGCACGGCCCGTCCCACGCCGATCTTCGCCATCACCGCGAGCGAGTTCGACCTCAGCGAAGCGGGGGCACGGGCGCATGGGTTCAGCGGCCACATGCTGAAGCCCCTCGATCCCGACCTGCTCGAGCGGAAGCTTCAGGGCGCCTGACGACTCGTCCCGGTACGAACGTCGCCAGCTCGTCGAGCTCGACGACGCCACCTTGGTCCCGTGGCGCCGTGCCGTAGGCCCCCTGCTTCTCACGGAGCGCGCGGTGATGGCGTTTCGGGCGGCCCGAGGATGCCGCGCGTCGACCGGGAAACCCCGCCCCCGCAACGAGCTGCGCCGACGGAACGCCTTGCCGCGGGCCGTTCAGGAAGTGTCAACAACTCGGCCCATCCATCCCCAATTTGGCCCAGTTGTTGACAGATTCGGGGCCACTGGAGAGCGGAACCGTTGCGCCCCAGCGCTTCCCAACGTTGTTGTCAGACTCGGGTGCGAAGAGTTGTTCTGGGCTCGGACCGACGCAGGATCGAGGCGGCGGGGCCCTTCGGGGCTCCGCCGCGTCTCGTTTTCGGGGAGCGCCGCCGCTCGATCCGTGAAGGTCGCCGCGGGGATCCCCCCCCCCGGCGCTCCCGTTGCACGAGGAGAGGCTGCGGCCTAGGGTCCGGCCGTGGACCGCGACCACGCCCTCTCCGAGGCTTTCGACCAGCAGGCCGCCCGCTTCGAGCGCTCGCGGGTGCAGTCGGATCCGGAGCTGCTCGCCCGCCTGGTCGCGTTCGCCGCCCTTCCGGCAGGCGCGCGCGTCCTCGACGCCGGGTGCGGACCGGGGCTCGTTGCGGAGGCCCTCCTCGCAGCGGGCCTCGCGGTGCACGGGGTCGACCTCTCCGGAGAGATGATCCGGCGGGCGGAGGCGCGCTGCGCCCGGTTCGGCGGGCGGGCCCGCTTCGAGCAGGGCGCGCTCCGCGATGCGGCCGCCGGCCCCTTCGACGCGGCCATCTCCCGCCTCGTCCTCCACCACGCCGACGACCCGGCCGCCTTCCTCGCGGCCCAGGCCGCGCGCGTCCGGCCGGGCGGCGCGATCGTCGCCTGCGACGTCACCACCGATCCCGACCCGACCGCCGCGCGGTGGCACCAGGAGATCGAGCGGGCACGCGACCGGACCCACGCCCGGAACCTCGCGCCGGGCGAGCTCGTCGACCTGCTGGCCGGGCTGGGGCTCGCCGGGCTCGAGCTCGCCGAGGCGCCGATCGAGCTCGACTTCGACGAGTGGTTCGACCGCGGCACACCGTCCCGGCCCAAGGAGGAGGTCCGCCGGTTGGTCCTCGACGGGCGGGCGCGCGGCTTCGAGCCGATCCTTCGCGAGGATGGCGGCATCACGCTGCGGCTGGCGCTCGCGCTCGCCCGAGGCGTGCGGCGGGCGGGTGAAGGCGGGGAGGCGGTGCCACGCGGGTGAGGCGGTGGGAGGCGGTGCGGCGGTGGTGCGCGGCGGTGGTGCCGGGCGGTGGCGCCGGACATGCGCGGAGGCTGTGCCGGCAGGCGGTGCCGCGGCAGGCGGGCAGGCGGTGCCGGACATGGCACGCAGGCGGTGCCGGACATGGCACTTGGGGTCGGGAAATCAGAGAGTTATCGGCGCTGAATGAGGACACCGGGACGACGGCGGACGGCGGGGGGACGGCGGGGGATGGCGGTGCCGGGATGGCGGTGCCGGACACGGCGTTTGACACGGCGTTTCCGGGACGGCGGCGGGCGCCGAAACGGCGGTGCGGACGCCAGCGAGACACCGGTGCCGGACAGGCAGGGAACCGGGTGGGGTCGCACCGGCTGCCGACCGAAGCCGGATGTCAGAGGGGTCGGGTAGGGTTCTCATCGTTCGGAGGGCCTGGCCTTCTCGCGGCCCTCTCGACTCGACCCGCGAGAGCAGGTCCACATCGGCCCGCGTGAGCGGACCCGAGATCACGAGGCGCGGACGGAGACGTCCGCGCCTTCCTCGTTTCTGGCCCGAGCTCGAGCGCGCGATGTGGGCGGAGAGGCGCGGCCACACCGCCCGACATCACCGCGTGCGCTTGGTCGCCCTGGACCGGGGCGTCGTGCCGACCTTTGATGGTAGGCTCCGGCTCGCCCCGCTCGCCGCATGCCCCCGTCCATCGTCGAAAAATACGAGCAGATCCTCGCCGCCGACCCACGCTCCCGGATCTTCGTGGAGCTGGGGAAGGCCCTGGTGGAGCAGGGCCAGCACGCCCGTGCCATCTCCGTGTGCCAGCAGGGGCTCGAGCACCACCCCTCCTCGATCCTGGGACGCGTGATCTGGGGACGCGCCCTCCTCGAGGCCTCGGATCCGAAGGGCGCCCTCGACCAGTTCGAGATCGCCATCGCGCTCGATCCGGGAAGCCCCTACGCCTACAACCTGGTCGGCGAGGCCCTTCTCGGGAAGGGGCTTCACCGCGAGGCGCTCCCGGTGCTGGCGCGAGCCGCCGAGCTCCAGCCGGCCGATGCACGCGTGAAGGGCTGGCTCGAGGAGGCGCGGCGCCGGCTCCAGAACGGCACGTCCGGCCAGCATTCGGAGCCGGATCCAGAGCGGACCGAGCCCGAGCGCCCGCTGGCAGTGCCGGGGGCCCCGGCGCTCGACCTCGACGACACCGCCTCCTTCCCGGCCCCGTTCCGCGCGGTCGAGGAGCCGCCGAAGCCCTCCCCCGCGCCTGCCGCGGCGCCGGCGCCGCGCCTCGATGCGCCCGGCATCCCGGTCCTCGAGCCCTCGAGCCGGACCGCGGTCCCGGCGGCGCCGTTCCCCGCGGACCCCGTGTCCTTCGCCGGGTCCGGCGCTGCGGACCCGGGCGCTTCGCAGCCTCCCTCGACCAGCTCCGGGTCCCCGGCGGCCCCACCCATCCTTGCTGCCGAGCCGGCGCCGGCGCCCGGCCCGGCCACCTCCGCCGCCCCGCCACCCCCGCCCGCCGCCGGTCCGCCCCGGCCGCCCCCTATCCCCCCGGCCGTCCTCCGCGACGAGATCCCCGGCTCGCTCCTGTCCATGATCCCCGGGGGGACGCGCGCGCTCCGCGACTCCGCAGCGCCGCGCCCCGTCCCCGAGCCGGCGCCCGACGCGGCCGAGGCCGAGCGGCTCGCCGCCCAGTACGAGGAGGAGGTCCGCCAGCGCCTCCTCTCCGTTCCCGAGCCACCGCCCCACCCGTTCCGTCGCCACGGCCGCGCGATCGCGGCGGGGGCCGCGGTCCTGGTGATCGCCGCCACCGCCGCGGTCTACCTCACGGTGCAGGCACGATCCGCAGCCCAGCTCGCCCAGGGGGCCGCCGACAAGGCCCGGGTGGGCCTGGCTCGCGACACGGTGGGCGCCCTGCGCGAGGCGGACCGCCTCCTCGCGGCGGCCCGCCGCCGATCCGCCGCCGATCCCCGGATCGCCTCCCTCTCCGCCCAGGTGGCGGCGGTGCTCGCCGCCGAGCACGGCGACGCCCGCGCCCGCGAGCTCGCTGCGAGCCTGGCGGCCGCCGACGGCGCCGGCGACGGCGCCCTCTCCGCTCGCTGGCTCCTCGCCGACCAGCCCGGAGAGCGCGCCGCGGCCGAGGCCGCGATCCTCTCCGCCCCTCCGTCCTCCGAGCCGCTCGTCCAGGCCCTCGCCGGCCGGATCCTGATCGGCCGCGGCGAGGTCGAGTCCGGCCGCGGCCGCCTGGAGATCGCCGCCCGCGCCGCGCCGCCGCTCCTGCGCGTCCTCTCGGACCTGGGTGATGTCGCCCTGGCCGCCGGCGACCCGGAGGGCGCCCTCTCCTCTTACACCGCCGCCCTGGCCGCCCAGCCCACCCACCCCCGCTCGGCGGTGGGCGCGGCCGAGGCCCGCCTCGCCCTCGGCCGGGACCTGGAGACCGCCCGGCGCGACCTCGAGGCGATCGACGCGGATCCCGGGAGCGCCCCACCCGTCGATCTGAGGCTGCGCTTCGAGCTCGCCCTGGCGCGCGTCCTCGCGGCCACCGGCGATCCCGCGGCAGGGGCGGAGCGGCTCGGCCGGGCAGGGGCCGCCCTGGGCGAGAGCGCGCCCCTCGTGGAGGCGCTCGCCGAGGTACAGCTGGCGGCCCGCGCGTACGACCGGGCCGAGGCGGCGGCGGCCCGCGCGG
>DATKAL010000244.1:0-2962 GCA_035498135.1 Anaeromyxobacter sp. | reverse complement strand
GCGGCCGCCGCCGGCGACGTCCCCCCCGAGCGGATCGAGCGGGCCCGCCGCCACCTCTACGCCGCCGAGGGCTCGGACTGGTACTGGTGGTACGGCGAGGACTTCACCACCGAGCTCGCCGCCGAGTTCGACGCGCTCTTCCGCGGCCACGTCATCCGCGCGGCGCTGCTGGTGGGCCAGCACCCGCCCGCCGAGGCGCTCGCGCCGATCAAGCAGGCCGGGGCGCAGCGCGACGGCGGGCTGGAGGCGAAGCCGCTCCGCGAGCCGACGCTGCTCATCACGCCGACGCTGGACGGCCGCGAGACCACCTACTTCGAGTGGCAGGGCTCCGGGCTCTACCGGCCCGGCCAGCACCTCGGCTCGATGTACGGGGCGGCCCAGGCGTTCCACGTGCTCCGCTACGGGTTCGACCTCGAGGCGCTCTACCTCCGCCTCGACCCGGCCGAGTCGCCGGCCCGCGCCGCCGAGGTGGCGACCCGGCTGCGCGTCGTGATCCTGGCCGCCGACCGGCAGGCGGCGGTCGACTTCCCCCTCGCCCCCGATGGCGCCGTCCGGTCCGGCACCCACCGCGGCGCGGAGCTCGGCCGGATCGCCTTCGCCCGGGTGGCGGAGCTGGCGCTCCCCTTCGCCGGGCTCGATCTCCCGCCGGGCGCCAAGGTGGCGCTTGCGGTCCACGCGCTCCGGGACGGGGTGGAGGTCGAGCGGCTCCCGCGCTACGGGTACCTGGCCTTCGCCGTGCCGGACCGGGACTTCGAGCGGGTCAACTGGCGGGTCTGACCCTTCCCCGGCCGCGCCGGCCGTGTATCCTCCATCCCGGGATGGGAGCCGACGACACCCGGGTCCGGGCCGAGCCGCCGGCGGAGCGCCGCGGCGGGGGCGCCTGCCTGCTCTTCGTGGCGGGGGGGAGCGTCCTCGGCCTCCAGGTGCCGCTCGAGGAGGAGGTGACGCTCGGCCGGGATCCCGGCTGCGCCGTGCCCCTGCCCTCCGACGACGTGTCGCGCCGCCACGCCCGGATCGTGGCCGAGGGGGAGGGGCACCGGGTCCAGGACCTCGGCTCGACCAACGGGACCTTCGTGAACGGCGTGCGGGTGGAGGGGGCGCGCCTCGCCCCCGGCGACCGGGTCCGGATCGGCCCCTTCGTGGCCCGCTACCTGGTGGCCGGCGACGCCGTCACCCACGACCTCGCCAGCGTGGCCGAGCTGGCGCGCCGGGATCCGCTCACCGGCCTGGCCAACCGCCGCGCCCTGGCCGAGGCGCTCTCCCGCGAGCTCGCCCGCGCCCGGCGCGCCGGGACCGCCCTGGCGGTGGCGGTCCTCGACGTCGACCGCTTCAAGCAGGTGAACGACGCGCACGGCCACCCGGCGGGCGACGCGGTCCTGGCGGCGGTCGCCGCCCGCGCCTCCGCGGCGCTGCGGGAGGGGGATCTGCTCGGGCGGCTCGGGGGCGAGGAGTTCCTCGCCCTCCTCCCGGGCGCCGACCTGGCCGCCGCCCTCGCCGCCGGGGAGCGGCTGCGGAAGGCGGTGGCGGCGGCGCCGGTGCAGGCGGGGGCGGCCGGGATCGCGGTGACGGTCTCGGTGGGCTGCGCCGCGCTCGGGCGGGACGAGGACGGGGCCGCCCTCCTCGCCCGGGCCGACGCCAGGCTCTACGAGGCGAAGCGCGCGGGCCGCGACCGGGTGGCGGGCTAGCGCCGCGGTGCCGCGGCGGCCGCCCCGTGGCCGAGGGACCGCGTCCGGAAACGCCTGCGCGAGGGGGCCGGGCGGGTTATCCTCGCGCCCGCGTGAAGAACCGCTCCGCCCTCGCGATCCTCTTCGTCATCGTCTTCGTCGACCTCCTCGGCTTCGGGATGGTGATCCCGGTCATGGCCCTCTACGCCGAGCGGCTCGGCGCGCCCGACGACCAGATCGGCTGGCTGATGACCGGCTACTCGGCGATGCAGTTCCTCTTCACGCCGATCTGGGGCCGGCTCTCCGATCGCTACGGGCGGCGCCCGCTCCTCCTCCTCTCCATCGTCATGACCGCGGTGGGGTTCCTGGCGTACGCGCTCGCCCCCGACTTCCGCTGGCTGCTCGTCTCCCGGCTCTTCGCCGGGGCGGCCACCGCCAACATCGCCATCGCCCAGGCCTACATCGCCGACGTCACCCCGCCGGAGGGGCGCGCCCGGGGCATGGGGCTCATCGGCGCCGCCTTCGGCCTCGGGTTCATCCTCGGGCCGGCGATGGGCGGGTTCCTCTCCTCGATCTCGCTCTCCGCTCCGGGCTACGCCGCCGCCGCCCTGGCCGCCGCCAACGGCGTGGCCGCCTTCTTCGTCCTCCCCGAGCCCTCGGCGCGGACGGTGGCCGAGCACCGGCCGCGCTTCGTCGCCCTCCTCGACGAGCTGCGCAAGCCCGGGATCCGCCGGCTGATCGTGATCTACCTGCTCGCCATCCTCGCCTTCAGCGGGATGGAGTCGACCTTCGCCCTCATCGCCGCGCACCGGTTCGCCCTCGACCAGCGCCACGTCTCCTACGTGTTCGCCTTCATCGGGGTGGTGGTGACCGTGGTCCAGGGCGGCCTGATCGGCCCGCTCACCCGCCGCTTCGGGGAGCGCAGCCTGCTCGTGGCCGGCCTGGCCCTGCAGGCCGCCGGGCTGGCGGCGATCCCGTACGCGGGGGGGATGGCCGGCCTCCTCGTCGCCTGCGTGCCGCTCGCCTTCGGCTCGGGGCTCTTCAGCCCGGCGGTGACCGCCCTCATCTCCCGCAGCGCCCGGGCGGACGACCAGGGCGGCACCCTGGGGATCGGCCAGTCCGCCGCCGCCCTCGGGCGGATCGCCGGTCCCATCTCCGCCACCAGCGCCTACCAGCACGTCTGGTTCGCCGCCCCCTACCTGGGCGGAGCGGCGATCATGCTCGCCGGGGCCGCGGTCGGCTCCACCCTGCGGCCCCCCGCGGCCCGCGCGCCCGATCCGGCGGCCGGGGCCCGGACC
>DATKAL010000243.1:0-5377 GCA_035498135.1 Anaeromyxobacter sp. | reverse complement strand
GCGGAGATGCCGGAGAACAAGGTCGAGGGCTTCCTCGCCGCCGGCCACGCCGCCGCCATCACCGGCGCCTCGGTCTTCGTCCCCTTCGTCGAGCGCCACGAGCTCCCGGTGGTGGTGGGCGGCTTCGAGCCGCTCGACGTGCTCGCCGCCCTGGTGAAGCTGGTGGAGCTGGTCCGCGACCGGCGCCCCGCGGTGGAGAACATGTACCCGCGGGTGGTCACCTGGGACGGGAACAAGGCCGCCCAGGCCCAGCTCTGGAAGGTCTTCAAGCTCCACGGCGGGCGCTGGCGCGGGATCGCCCACATCCCCAACGGCAACCTGCGCCTCCGCGACGAGTGGGCCCACCGGGACGCGCGGCGCCGCTTCCAGATCGACCTGCACGCGCTCTGGGACTTCGCCCCCTCGGCGCTCACCCAGCGCTGCATCTGCGGCGACATCATGGCGGGCCTGAAGAACCCCACCGACTGCGAGCTCTACGGCAAGGGCTGCGTCCCCGAGTCGCCGGTGGGCGCCTGCATGGTCTCGGCCGAGGGCGCCTGCCGGATCTGGCACACGTATGGGGGGGTCCCCGACCTCCGGGAGATCGCCTGAGTGCACGAGTACTCCCTGGTCCAGACGCTGGTGACGCGGGTCGAGGAGGAGGCGCGGCGGCGCGGCGCCCTCGCCATCCACCGCCTCTCGATCCGCGTCGGCGAGCTCGCGGGTGTCGACCCCGAGCTCTTCCGCACCGCCTACGAGACCTTCCGGGCCGGGACGCTCTGCGCCGAGGTCCCGCTCGAGCTCCGCCACGTGGCGGCGACCTGGTCCTGCCCTGCCTGCAAGCGGCCGCTCCCTCGGGGAGCGGTCCTCCGCTGCCCGGACTGCGACGTGCCGGCGCAGCTCGACGAGGGCTCCGACGCCCTCACCCTCGAGGCCATCGAGATGGAGGTACCCTGATGTGCACGACCTGCGGTTGCGGTGACACCGAGCTGGTGCCGGTGGAGCTGCACGAGAAGATCCTGGCCGGCAACGACCGCGCCGCCCGCCACAACCGCGAGCACTTCGTCGAGGCCGGCGTCCTCGCCCTGAACATCATGGGCAGCCCGGGCGCGGGCAAGACCGGCGTCCTGGAGGCCACCGCGAAGGCGGCCGCGGCGAAGGGCTGGAAGCTGGGCGCGGTCTCGGCCGACCTGGCCACCGACAACGACGCCCGCCGGCTGGACAAGGCGGGGATCCCCTCGAAGGCGATCACCACGGGCCAGGCCTGCCACCTCGACGCCGAGCTGGTCCACCGCTCCCTCCACGGCTTCCCCTGGCAGGGGACGGACGTCTTCTTCATCGAGAACGTGGGGAACCTGGTCTGCCCGGCGATCTACGACCTGGGCCAGGCGGCCAACGTGGTGGTTCTGTCGGTGACCGAGGGCGAGGACAAGCCGCTCAAGTACCCGGTGATGTTCAAGGCCGCCGACCTGGTCCTGGTGACCAAGGTCGACCTCGTCCCCCACCTCGACGTCGACCTCGCCCGGATCCACGACGCCCTGGCGCGGGTGATGCCCCGCCCGCGGGCCATCGAGCTCTCGGCCCGGACCGGCCTGGGGATGGACCGGTGGATCGCCTGGCTCGAGGAGCTTCGCGGCCCCATCCGCAAGCCGCGCGAGGTCCGGACCCACCTCCACCACGCGCACGGGGCGGACGAGGGGCACGCCCACGAGCACGTCCACACCCACGAGCACGAGCACGAGCACGGCGGCGAGAAGCACGGCCACGGCCACGCCCACGAGCACGCGCATGGCCACTCGCACGACGGCTCCGAGGAGCACCTGCACGGCGGGCCGGAGCACGCCCACCAGGACGGGGCGGGCCACAGGCACCGGCACTGAGCGCCGGGAGGTGCGAAGGCCTCGCACGAGCCCCACGCGACCATCCCCAGGACCAGCCTCCCGGGGGCTGCGAACCTGCTACGTCCGCTCGCGGATCATCTCCTCGAGCCGGCCGAAGGCCTTGTCGAGCGTCGCCAGGGGCGGGCCGAACGAGAAGCGGACGTAGGAGCGGAAGCGGGAGACGTGGCGGGCGCGGCGCTTGCCGGGGTTCACGTCGAAGAACTCGCCGGGGACCACGATCACCTTGCGCTTCAGGGCCTCGCGGAAGAAGCCCATGCCGTCGTTCAGCGGCGCGGGCAGGTGGGCGACGTTGCCCCAGACGTAGAAGGTGCCGTCGGGGGCCCGGTCGAAGCGGACGCCCATCGCCTCCAGCGCCTGGAGCGTCCGGCGGCGCTTCTCCCCGAAGGTCCGGTGGATCGCCTCGGTCTCCGCCCGCACGTGCGCGTCGGCGAGGAGCGGGATGGCGGCGCGCTGGAGCGGCTTCGAGCCGCCGCCGTCCAGGAAGGAGCCGGCGCTCGCCACCGCGTCGACCACCGCCCGCGGGGCGACGGTCCAGGTCACCCGCCAGCCGGGGTAGCGCCAGTTCTTGGTCAGCCCGTCGAAGATGACGATGGGGTCCCGGTCCACGTCCTCGACGTAGCGGGCGGCGCTCTCCACCGGGAGCCGGCCCGGCACGCCGGTCCAGACGTAGTGCGAGTAGAACTCGTCGAGGAGGACGGCGCAGTCGAGCTCGCGGGCCAGGTCGACCCAGCGCGACAGCTCCTCCCCCTGCACCAGCTTGCCGGTGGGGTTGCAGGGGTTGGAGAGGAGCAGGGCGGAGAGCCCGCGCCCGGTCACCTCCCGCCGGAGGTCGTCCACCGTGAAGGCGTAGCCGCGCTCGCCCTCGAGCAGGATGGGGATGGGCGTGAAGGTCCGGAAGAGGTCGAGCAGCTCCTCGTAGGCGGTGTAGTCGGGGAGGAAGTGGCCCATGTTCACCCGCCCCAGGCTGGCCGCGGCGCGGGTGAGCGAGGTGCGGCCGCCGCCGGAGACCGAGACGTTCTCGGCGGTGTACTGCGAGGGGAGGCCCTTCCGGTAGAGGCGGTTGTAGAGCCCCGCCACCTCCTCGCGCAGCTCCCAGAGCCCGGCCACCGGCGCATACTCCTGGTCGTCGACGTGGACCGGGACGGTGTGGACGCGCTCGGGGGCGCCGGGGAGCGGGCCGGTCTCGGGCTGGCCCTGCCCGAGGTTGCACCAGTCCGGATCCTGCATCGAGAAGCCGAGCCGGGTGGCCTCGGTGGTGGCGTAGATCACCCCGGTGCGGGGCACCTGGCGGAAGGAGGAGAGCTTGCCGTTCTGCTGCTGGGGATCGTCGCTCACGGGAGGGCGAGCCTACCACGGCCGGCCTGCCGGGCCGCGCG
This sequence comes from Anaeromyxobacter sp., assembly GCA_035498135.1. Classification (GTDB taxonomy): domain Bacteria; phylum Myxococcota; class Myxococcia; order Myxococcales; family Anaeromyxobacteraceae; genus Anaeromyxobacter. The sequence goes on along the minus strand of DATKAL010000243.1, from coordinate 2,121 downwards.
GACGGCCGGCGCGGCCTGGCTTCAGCGCACGACCGGGACGAGGTCGCCCGCATCCGGGAGGACGAGCACGTCCGGCGCCGCCTTCCCCACCAGCTCCCGGGCCCGGGCCAGGGCCGCCTCCAGGGATGGCGCGAAGGTGGCGTAGGTCTGCCGGACGGTCTCCTCCGGCATCCCCGACACCAGGAGGAGGGTGTAGCGCGCGGGCAGAAACCGGCGGACGCCGAGCCGGAAGATCCCCTCGTTCACCACCTTGAGCGGCCCGGTCCCGTCCGGGCACTCGGCGCAGGCGATCACCACCCCGCCGTCCCGGAGGAGCATCCCGGCGGGCGGGACGAGCTTCGAGGCCTGGTACAGGCTCCCCGACACCGGGAGCGGCGCGGAGACCACCACCACGTCGGCCCGCTCCGCCTCGACCTCGCAGTACGGCCGCGCCTGGCGCACGCCCTCGCGGTGGGCGCGGACCAGGTCGCCGGCCACCGCCCCCAGGATCGTGCCCCCCGCCTCGACCACGTTCAGGAGGTGGCCGCGCCGGCCGGCGAGCGCGAGGCCGACCGCCTCCTCGAGGTCCTCGCGGCATGGGTTCCCGTCGGCCCGCCCCAGGCTGGAGGCCGGGTCGGCCTTGAGGAGGTGGTTCTGCCGGATGTCCTGGTCGCGGCCCAGGCCGGGGAAGACCCCCTTCGCCCCGCCGCCCCAGCCGGCGAAGTAGTGCGGCTTCACCCTGCCGGTGGAGACCACCAGGTCGGCCTCCAGCAGGCAGCGGTTCACGCGGACCCGCGTCCCGCGCCGCGTGACCCCCACCTCGACCAGCGCGCTCTCGTCGCGGGAGTCGTGGTTCACCACCCGGTGGCGCCGGAGGACCTCCGCCGGGAGCCCCAGCCGCTCCACCGGTCCGGGGGCGTGGGTCCCGTTGGCGATCGCGATGGTGAGCCGCTCGTCCGGCACCGCCGCCAGCGCCCGCCGGGCGGCGGCGAAGAGGGAGGCGCGCGGCTCCTCGCGGGAGGCGTCGCTCCCGATCCCCAGGGCGCGGGGGGACGGTCCGGCCCGCCGCGCGAGGGGCTCCGCGCCGATGGGGCGCTCGAGCGCCTCCCTCAGGGCCGCCCCGAGGTCCGCCACCGCCGGCACCCGGGGCGGGAGGAGGAGGCGGGCCGGAACGCCCTCGGGGAAGGGGAGCGGCCGCGAGCCGTAGCCGAGGTTCACGGCCCCGGAATATAGCAGGGCCGATCAGGGGGGCGGCAGGAGCGGAAGGGTCGCGGCGATCCGCGCCCGGACCTCGTCCCGCAGGCCGGTCGGGTCCTCGCGGAACGGCCCCACCTCGACCGGCTCCAGGATGCGCGCGGTGGCGCGGCAGGGCCGCACCCAGGGGCCGCCCTTGGGCATGCCGTGGGCGGTCCCGGAGACGGCCACCGGGAGGATGGGCACCCCGGCGTCGACGGCGAGCCGGAACGCCCCGGACTTGAAGGGGAGGAGCGCACCCTTCGCGCTCCGCGTCCCCTCCGGGAAGATCATCACGCTCATGCCGCGCCCCAGGTACTCCCGGGCCCGGGCGAGCGCCTCGCCGCCGCTCTCCGGATCGCCGCGCCGGATGGGGATGTCGCCGGTCATCCGGAGCATCCAGCCGACCCACGGGAGCTTGAAGAGCGACTCCTTCCCCACCCACTTCATCTCCCGGGGCAGGTGGGAGAGGAGGAGGATGTCGAGGATCGACTGGTGGTTCGCCACCACCACGTAAGGCCCCTTCCCCGGGAAGCGCCCCTCGACGCGGAGCCGCCAGGGCGGGAAGCAGCAGGAGAGCAGGACCCCGACGATCCGGAGGAAGCGCCCCGCCACCCGCCGGTTCCGGTCGAAGGGGAGCGTGAGGGCGAGGAGGAGCGCCTGCACGGGCAGCGCGAGCACGATCAGGGCGAGGGCGACGGGGTAGCCGACGACGGCGATGGCGACGTGCACGGTGCGGAAATCCTCTCGTGGGCGGGTCACCGCGCGGTCACGGCGACGGCCGGCGCGGGCGGCCGCGCCAGGTGGTGGGCGGTGCGGGCCTGGAAGATCGCCCCTGCCCCGAGGAGCCTCGCCTCCTCGAGCGGAGGGGCGACCAGGCGCGCCGACAGCGGAAGCGCGCCGGCGAAC
>DATKAL010000242.1:0-6649 GCA_035498135.1 Anaeromyxobacter sp. | reverse complement strand
CGAGTTCGACCCGCGCGACCCCGGGCGCCTGCTCGTCACCTGGCAGCGGGCCGACCGGGACGCGCTCGACCTCGCGGTCTGGGAGGCGGGGAGGCTCACCCGGGTCGACACCTACGCCCTCCCGGGCTCGGCCCGCTTCCTCGGCCCGGACTCGCGCCGGCTCGCCTACGCGGTGATCCAGGAGAAGCGGGCCGGGGTCTACGTGGCCGACCTCGGCGAGGCCGGGGCGCCCTGAGGCGCGGGCGGGAGCCGGGAACTTCCGGCCTCCGCCCGCCGGTGGTACCCATCGTCCATGGCCGTGGACCGCGCCGCGCTGGCGCCCGAGCTCCGCCGGTTCGCCGACCACCTCGAGGTGGAGAAGCGGGTCTCGCCGCACACCCTCCAGGCCTACCTCGTCGACCTCGACCAGTACGCCCGCTACCTGGCGGAGGCGGAGCAGCGGATCGTGCCCTCCTCGCCCACGCTGGTGCGGGGCTTCCTCGCCCGCGCCGCCGGGACCGCCGGGGCGACGAGCCTGGCCCGCAAGCTCTCCACCCTCCGCTCGCTCTACCGCTACCTGGTGCGAGAGGGGCTCGCGGCCGCCAACCCCGCCCGCGCCGTGGCCAGCCCGCGGCGGCCGCGGCGGCTCCCCGAGGTGCTCCCGGAGGAGGAGGTGGCCGCGCTGGTGGAGGCGCCGGCGGAGCCGGGGGCCCCGGCCGCCCTCCGCGCGCCGCTCGCCCTCCGCGACCGGGCGTTCCTCGAGCTGCTCTACGGCAGCGGGCTGCGCGTCTCGGAGCTGACCGGCCTCGACCTCGACGACCTCGACCTCGCCCAGGGGCTGGTCCGGGTGCTGGGCAAGCGGCGCAAGGAGCGGATCGTCCCCTTCGGCCGGGCGGCGGCGGGGGCGCTCGAGCGCTACCTGGAGGAGGCCCGGCCGGTGCTGGCCGCGGGGCCGGACCACGCCGGTGCCCGCGCGGCGGCGTTCCTCAACTACCGCGGCGGGCGGCTCACCTCCCGCTCGGTCGCCCGGCGGCTCGATCGCTGGGTGCTGGCGGCGGGCCTCCCGCGCCACGTCCACCCGCACGTGCTGCGCCACTGCTTCGCCACCCACCTGCTCGGCAACGGCGCCGACCTCCGCGGCATCCAGGAGCTGCTCGGCCACGCCTCGCTCTCCACCACCCAGCGCTACACCCACCTCGACTGGAAGCGGCTCGCCGCGGTGTACGACGCGGCCCATCCCCGGGCGCGCAAGGGCTGACGACTCCTCGGCCGCGGCGGCCCGGCCGTGCGCCCGCGCGCGACCCCGGCCGGGGGACGCGCCCCCGCCCGCCCCGGGACGATTGCCCGCCGCCCCGGGCCGCGCTACCCATGCCGGATGCGCCCGATGCACGGAACGACGATCCTCTGCGTGCGCCGCGAGGGCAGGGTGGTGCTGGCCGGCGACGGCCAGGTCACGCTCGACAAGACCGTGATGAAGGCCTCCGCCCGCAAGGTGCGGCGGCTGGCGGAGGGGCAGGTCCTGGCCGGCTTCGCCGGCGCCACCGCCGACGCCTTCCAGCTGTTCGAGCTCTTCGAGAAGAAGCTCAAGGAGCACGCCCGCTCGCTGCCGCGGGCGGCGGTCGAGCTGGCGAAGCAGTGGCGCACCGACCGGCTGCTCCGCCGCCTGGAGGCCCTGCTGGTGGTGGCCGATCCGGAGCACGTGCTGGTCCTCTCGGGGGCCGGGGACGTGATCGAGCCCGATCCGACGCCGGGCGGGCTGGCGGTGGCGATCGGCTCCGGGGGTCCCTACGCGCTGGCCGCGGCCCGGGCCCTGCTCGCCCACTCCACCCTGGGCGCGAGGCAGGTCGCCGAGGAGTCGATGAAGCTCGCGGCCGAGATCTGCATCTACACCAACGCCAACCTGACCCTCGAGGAGCTCCCCGCGTGAACCCCCAGGACCTGGTGCCCAAGGAGATCGTGGCCGAGCTCGACCGCTACGTGGTCGGGCAGGCCCAGGCCAAGCGGGCGGTGGCGATCGCCCTGCGCAACCGCTGGCGCCGCCAGCGGGTGGACCCGGAGCTGCGCGACGAGATCCTGCCCAAGAACATCATCATGATCGGGCCGACCGGCGTGGGGAAGACCGAGATCGCCCGGCGCCTGGCGCGCCTGGCGGGGGCGCCCTTCGTCAAGGTGGAGGCCTCCAAGTTCACCGAGGTGGGGTACGTGGGGCGGGACGTGGACTCGATGGTCCGCGACCTGGTCGAGGCGGCGGTCAAGCTGGTGAAGGAGGAGGAGCTGGGGAAGCTCGAGGAGCGGGCCCGGGAGGCGGCCGAGGAGAAGGTCCTCGACGCGCTGGGCTTCGGGGCGGGGATCGGCCAGGGGATCCGGAGCGCGGTCTCGCGGGTGCGCGGGGAGGGGGAGCCCGAGCCCTCCGCCGCCCGGGAGAAGGCCCGGGCGCGGCTCCGCGCCGGGACCCTCGACGACGACCTGGTGGAGGTGGAGCTGCAGGAGCGGGCGAGCCCGGTCCTCCCCTTCATGGCCCCGGGGATGGAGGACATGGCCCAGGGGCTCCAGGACATGGTCCAGTCGCTGGGGAACAACCCGCTCCTCTCGGCGCTGGGGGGCGGGGGGCGGCGGCGGAAGCGGCGGGTCGAGGTGCGCGAGGCGCTGGAGCTCCTGGCGGCCGAGGAGGCGGCCCGCCTGGTGGACATGGAGCGGGTCACCCGCGAGGCGCTGGAGCGCGCCCAGAACGCCGGGATCATCTTCATCGACGAGATCGACAAGATCGCCGGCGGGGACGCCGGGGGCGGGCGGGGCCCGGACGTCTCGCGCGGCGGCGTCCAGCGCGACCTCCTCCCCATCGTCGAGGGCTCCAACGTCTCCACCAAGTACGGGCCGGTGCGGACCGATCACGTGCTCTTCATCGCCGCCGGGGCCTTCCACCTGGCCAAGGTCTCCGACCTCATCCCCGAGCTGCAGGGGCGCTTCCCGATCCGGGTGGAGCTGGAGCCGCTGGGGCGGGCGGACCTGGCCCGGATCCTGAAGGAGCCGCGCAACAGCCTGGTCCGCCAGTACACCGCCCTCCTCGCCACCGAGGGCGTGGACGTGCGCATCGGCGACGACGCGGTGGAGGAGATCGCCCGGATCGCCGCCGAGGTGAACGAGCGGATGGAGAACATCGGGGCGCGCCGGCTCCACGCGGTGATGGAGCGGCTCCTCGACCCGGTCTCCTTCGACGCCGCCGAGCTCCGCGGGCAGCGGATCGCGATCGACGCCGCGTACGTGAGGGAGCGGCTCCAGGGCGTGGCGGAGGACGAGGACCTCTCCCGCTACATCCTCTGACCGCCGTGGAAGTGGAACCCACCCCGGCCCCGCTGCTATAAGCGCGGGCATGAACGGCAACGCGTCCTGGGCCGAGCGGGCCCAGAAGGTCCTGACGCCCAACTACAAGCAGCAGCCGGTGGCGATCGTCCGGGGCGCGGGCGTCCGCGTCTGGGACGCCGAGGGGCGCGAGTACCTGGACTTCCTCGGCGGCGTGGCGGTGAACGCGCTCGGCCACTGCCACCCGGCGCTGGTGCGGGCGCTGGAGGAGCAGGCCCGCACCGTCTGGCACGCCTCCAACCACTACTTCATCCCCCGCCAGATCGAGCTGGCCGAGGCCCTCCTCGCGGTGGCCCCCTTCGCCCGCCGCGCCTTCTTCTGCAACAGCGGGGCGGAGGCGAACGAGGTGATGCTCAAGCTGGCGCGGAAGTTCCACGCCGACCAGGGCCGCCCCGAGCGCCACGAGATCGTCGCCTGCACCGACTCCTTCCACGGGCGGACGCTCTTCACCGTGACGGTGGGCGGCCAGGAGAAGTACCAGCACGGCTTCGAGCCGCTGGTCCCCGGGGTGCGCCACGTCCCCTACGGCGACGCCGCCGCGCTCGAGGCCGCGGTGGGCGAGAAGACCGCCGCCTTCGTGGTGGAGCCGATCCTCGGCGAGGCCGGGGTGATCCCGCCGCCGGAGGGCTACCTCCGGGCGGCGCGCGAGATCACCCGCCGCAAGGGGGCCCTGCTCTGCCTGGACGAGATCCAGACGGGGATGGGCCGGACCGGGCGCTGGTGGGCGCACGAGTGGGAGGGGATCACCCCGGACCTCCTCTCCAGCGCCAAGGCCCTGGGGGGCGGCTTCCCCATCGGCGCGCTGCTCGCCACCGAGGAGGTGGGGAGCCACCTCACCGCCGGTAGCCACGGGACGACCTTCGGCGGGAACCCGCTCGCCTGCGCGGTGGCCCTGGCGGTCCTCCGCGAGCTGTCCGGCGGAGTGCTGGAGGGCTCGCGCCCGGTGGCCGCCCGGCTCCGGGCCGGCCTCGAGGGGCTCCGCGGCGGCGGCCGGGTGGCCCGCGTGCGAGGGCGCGGGATGCTCCTCGGGGTGGTGCTCCAGGGGATCGCCGCCGCCGAGGCGATGAAGGCGGCGCGCGAGCGGGGCCTGCTCGTGAACGCCATCGGGGACGACGTGCTCCGGCTCGCCCCCCCGCTCACCCTCACCGCCGCCGAGGCCGACCTGGCCGTCGAGCGGCTCGGGGCGGCGATCGCCGCCGCTCCGGCCAAGCCGTAGCCATGTCCCGGGCGGCCCGCGAGAAGCGCGACTTCCTCCGGCTCACGGACCTCGAGCGCCCGGAGCTGCTGGAGCTGCTCGAGCGGGCGGCGGAGTGGAAGCTCCTCGGCAAGGCCGGGCCCAGGCCGCTCGAGCGGCTCACGGTCGGGCTCCTCTTCGAGAAGGCCTCCACCCGCACCCGCGTCTCCTTCGAGGTGGCCGCTTACCAGCTGGGCGGGGACGCCATCTTCCTCTCGCCGCGCGACACGCAGCTCGGCCGGGGCGAGCCCATCCGCGACACCGCCCGGGTCCTCTCGAGGTACGTGGACTGCCTGGTGATCCGCACCTTCGAGCACGAGAAGCTGGCGGAGGTCTCCCGGTTCGCGGACGTGCCGGTGGTGAACGCCCTCACCGACTCCTCCCACCCCTGCCAGGTCCTCGCCGACCTGCTCACGGTGAGCGAGCGCTTCGGAGCCGACGCCCTCGCCCGCGGCGCGCTCCAGGTGGCCTGGGTGGGCGACGGCAACAACATGGCCAACAGCTGGCTGGAGGCCTGCGCCCTGCTCGGCTTCGAGCTGCGCCTCGCTTGCCCGGCCGGATACGAGCCCGACGACGGCCTCCTCGCCCGGACCGGCGGGCGGGCCCGGCTGGTCCGCTCGCCCCACGAGGCGGCCGAGGGCGCCCACGTGGTGAACACCGACGTCTGGGCGAGCATGGGGCAGGAGGCCGAGGCGGAGCAGCGCGTGCGCGCCTTCGCCGGCTACATCGTGGACGAGCGGCTGATGGCCGCGGCGCGGCCGAACGCCATCGCCCTGCACTGCCTCCCCGCCCACCGGGGCGAGGAGATCAGCGAGGGCGTGATCGAGGGGCCGCAGTCGGCGGTCTTCGACCAGGCGGAGAACCGGCTCCACGCCCAGAAGGCGCTCCTCGAGCTCCTCCTGGCGCGCAGCTGAGGCGCCGCCCCGGGGGCGGCGATCCGGTCGTCCCGGGCTCATGGTAGGTTGTCCCTCCGCGGAGGGCGTTGACCCGCCCGGCACCCATCGTTCATTGTCGAGTGGTCGCGGGCGTTTTCGCGGAAGGAGCCGGTGAGCGTCGACCGCTACAAGGGCTTCGTCTTCGGTCCGGCCGACCTGGCCGAGGACGTCGATCTCGACGTCGACCGGCGCAAGGAGCTCCTCTTCCTCGACGGGAGCCTCGCCCGCCTCACCCACTGGGAAGTGCTCGGCCTGGCGTGGAACGCGCCGGCGGAGGCGGTGAAGGCCGCCTACCTCGAGAAGGTGAAGATCTTCCACCCCGATCGCTACCCGGGGAAGCGGCTGGGCAGCTACCGGGCTCGCATGGAGCGGGTCTTCCGGCGCGTGACCGAGGCGAGGGACGGGCTCTCCGACGAGGCGCGCCGGGCCGCCTACGCGAAGCAGACCGCGCCACCGGAGGAGTTCGCCCGGCTCGAGGCCCGCAAGATCGAGGACGAGCGGCGCGTCCAGGAGCGGCGGGCCCGGCTCTCCCGGCAGAACCCGCTCCTCGCCCGGGTCGGCCGGGTGGCCGAGCTGGTGAAGCGGGGCAAGGAGGCGATGGAGGCAGGGCGCTTCGGCCAGGCGGCGAACGACCTGGCCCTCGCCCAGGGGCTCGACCCCCAGAACGCCGAGCTGGCCGGGCTGGTGGCCGACGCCAGGCGGCGCGCCGCCGCCCAGAAGGCGGGCGAGCTCTTCGAGAAGGGGCTGGCCGCCGAGGCGATGGGGAGCTGGCCGGCCGCGCTCGCCGCCTACCGCGCCGCCCTGGAGGCCGACCCGCGCCACACCCGGGCCGCCTCCGCGGGGACCCGGGCGGCCCTGGAGGTGGGCGATCCCGGCGCCGCGCGCGAGCTCGCCGAGGCGGCGGTCCGGGCGACCCCGCAGGCCGGAGCGGCCCACGAGGCGCTCGCCATGGTGCTCGAGGCCCAGGGGGCGAAGAAGGACGCGAAGCGCGAGCTGGAGCGGGCCCTCGAGCTCGATCCGCGGCTGGAGAGCGCCCGCGAGCGGCTCAAGAAGCTGAAATGGAGCTTCCTCGGATGAGCGAGCACGAGCCGGTCATCGGGATCGACCTCGGCACCACCAACTCGGTGGTCGCCACCGTCCG
>DATKAL010000241.1:0-2416 GCA_035498135.1 Anaeromyxobacter sp. | reverse complement strand
CGGCGGCGCCGCCCCCCGATCTGCGCGAGGGGACGCTGGCGGATCTCCCCGCGCCGCGCCTCCTCGTCCTCGCCGCCCGGGCCCGCCTGGAGGGGCGCCTGGACTTCCAGGGCGAGGGCTCCCGCTCGCTCTGGCTCGAGGAGGGGAGGGTGGTGGGCGCCTCGAGCGCCGAGCCGGCCGAGCGGGTGGAGGAGCTGGCCCTCCGGGTCGGGCTCGTCACCCGCGATCAGCACCGGCAGGTGGCGGGCGCCGCCGCCGCCCTCTCCACCCGGCGCGCCGCCCTGCTCCTCCTCGAGCGCGGGTTCCTGAAGCCCACCGAGCTCACCGGCCTCGTCCGGCGCCGCACCGAGGAGGTGGTCTTCGGCGTGTTCGCCGACGCCGCCGCGCGCTTCCGCTGGGTGGCCGCCCCGGTCCCGCCCGAGGAGCGGACCGCGCTCGAGCGCGCGCCGGTGGCGCTCGCCGTCGAGGGGGTGCGGCGCCGCTGGCTCGGCCCGCGGGTGGACGAGCTCCTGGGCGGCCCGGGGACGCTCCTCGCCCCCGTGCCCGCCGGGCCGGCCCCGGCCGAGCTGGCCCTCTCCCCCGAGGAGCGGCGCGCCGTGGCCCTCGCCGACGGGCTCCGCACCCTGGACGAGGTCCTGGCGGCGAGCCCGCTCGACCCGCTCTCCACCCGTCAGGTGCTGGCGGCGCTGGTGCTCGTGGGGGCGCTCTCGGTCCGGCTCCTCCAGGCGGGCCGGCGCGAGGGGGCCGCCACCCAGGCCATCGACCTGGCCCGGGTCCGGGAGAAGCTGGACCAGGTCCGGCGGGCGGACTACTTCACGGTCCTCGGGGTGGGGCGCCTGTGCACGCCGCACGAGGTCCGCGCCGCCGCCGAGCGGCTGGCGGCCGAGTTCGACCCCCAGCGCTACGCGGGGGTGGCCGAGGACGGGCTGCCCGAGCGGCTCGCCGAGATCCTCCAGGTGGTGCGGGACGCGCGCGACGTGCTGGCCGACGACCGGCTGCGGGCCGAGTACCTGCGCGGCCTGGGAGAGTAGGGCGTGCGCGCCCGGCGCGCCTGGGTTAGAACCTCGCCCGGAAGGTGCACGAAATGATTCGCGAGATCATCATCTGGCCCGATCCCGTCCTGAAGCAGGTGGCCGCCCCGGTGGACCGGGTGGACGACGACGTCCGCCGCCTCCTCGACGACATGGCCGAGACCATGTACGCCGCCGACGGGGTGGGGCTGGCGGCCCCGCAGATCGCCATCCTGAAGCGGCTGATCGTGATCGACACCTCGCCGCGCCAGGAGGGGCAGCGCCTCATCCACCTGGTGAACCCCGAGATCGTCCGGACCGAGGGGAAGACCACCTACACCGAGGGCTGTCTCTCCATCCCCGGCGAGGCCGAGGACGTCGAGCGCGCCGCCAAGGTGTGGGTCCGGGCGCTCGACCGGGCCGGCAAGCCCTTCGAGCTCGAGGCCGAGGGGCTGCTCGCCATCGCCCTCCAGCACGAGGCCGACCACCTGCAGGGCACCCTCTTCGTCGACCACCTCTCGAGCCTCAAGCGCGAGCTCATCAAGAAGCGGATGAAGAAGCTCAAGGCCGAGCGCGCCGCCGAGCAGGCGGCCGAGATCCGCGGCGCGCCGCGCCACGAGTCGGCGCTGTAGGTCGCCCCGCCCCGCTACAGCTCGACCCGGACCATGGCGCGGCCGCCGAAGTACGCGTCGGTGGCCCCGGTCGCCTGGTAGGTGCCGGTCGGGTCGGGGTGGAGGGTGTAGCTCGTCCGGCTGTACTGGCCGAGGAGCCGGAGCGAGAAGGGTCCGCCCAGGACGATCGAGACCCCGCCCTCCACCTCCAGGGCCCAGGCGCTGCCCCCCGGGAAGAAGGGCGGCGAGCCCTTCACCAGGTCCTGGGCCTGGAGCCAGGGGATCCACCCTCCGGAGAGGAGCAGACCGAAGCGATCGCCGAGCGGGATCTCCCCGCCCACCGCCACCCGCACGCCGCGGAGCTGAGCGTCGGGGAGCCCGGCGATGGGGGCGCCGGAGACCGCCTCGGTGACCACGTCCAGCAGCTCGTAGGTCACCTCCGGCGTGACCGCCCCGTCGCCCACCGGGATGCGCCAGCCGAGCCCCGCCTCGAGCCGGCTGAAGCGCGCGGGGTGGGAGACGCCGGTGGCGAGGTCCTTGACCTTGAGCCCGACGGAGGTGCGGTAGTCGGCGATGAGCTCCATCCCCGCGAGGAAGCCCTCCGCGGCGCGGGCGGCGGGGAAGAGCTCGAGCCGCAGGCGGGGGCCGGCCATCGCGTTCGCGTGGAAGCCGGTGAGCGGGACGGTCCCGGCCGGCGAGGTGCCGGAGAAGGAGAGGTCGCGCCCCTCGAGGTCGACCCCGGCCTCGATCGCCACGATCGGCCGGGCGCGGGCGGGCTCGGCCGGAGCCGGCGGA
>DATKAL010000240.1:0-2550 GCA_035498135.1 Anaeromyxobacter sp. | reverse complement strand
GCCCTCCTCGCCGTAGGCGAGCGCCTCGGCTGCGCGGGCGGCCTCGCGGAGCTTCTCGGCCGAGGCGAGGACCCGCCGCTCGTCCTCGAGCGCCTCGAGCTCGCCGGGGCGCGGATCGGCGGCGTCGAGCTCGCGGAGCTGGAAGGCGAGGTAGTCGGCCCGGCGCGCCCGTTCGCCCTCGTCCGCGGCGAGGGTCTCCCGCTCGCGGACGAGGGCGGCGAGCGCCGCGTGGGCGGCGCGGTACCGGAGGAGCGGTGCCGCGCCGTCCCTGGCCGGGGCATCGGCGCAGGCAAAGGCGTCGAGGAGGGCGAGGTGGCTGGTCTCGTCGAGGAGCGAGACGTGCTCGTGCTGGCCGGAGATGTCCACCACGCCCTTGAGGGCGGTCTCCAGCATGCCCACGGTGCAGAGGGCGCCGTTCACGAAGGCCCGCCCCCGCCCGCCGCGCGCCGCCACCCGGCGCACCAGGAGCTCGCGCACCTCCGGGCCCGCCTCGGCCGCGCCCCCCGGGTCGAGCCCGGCCGCCGCCAGCCGGCCGAACACGGGATGGGCGGCGGGCAGCTCGAAGAGCGCCTCCACCACCGCCTCCTCCGCTCCCTCCCGCAGGACGTCGCCGCTCATGCGGCCGCCGAGCACGAGGTGGAGGGCGTTCACCAGGATGGACTTGCCGGCGCCGGTCTCGCCGGTGAGGACGTTCAGCCCGGGGCCGAAGCGGACCTCCACCGCGTCGACGACCGCGAAGCCGGAGATGCGCAGGGTCGTGAGCATGGCCCCATGATCCACGTCCCCCTGACACTGCGCAAATATTCAGTGGACACTCGTTCGGGGGCTGCACCCCGCCCCCTCCCCGCCGAGCGGAGCTCGTCGGGGGCCCTCCCCTGCTGCGCGGGGGCCCTGGCGCGCTTCGGCCTCGCCTCGCGCGCCTTCCCGCGGGCGCGGCTTCGCCGCGCTGTCCACCGACCGCGATGGACTCGATCAGCGCTCGCCCCAGCGGAGCTTGGCGCGGAGGATGCCGAAGAAGTCGAGCTGCGCGTTCCGCACCAGGAGGACGCGGTGGTCCGAGCGCTTCACCTGGACCCGGTCGCCGCGCTCCAGCTTGAGCCCCTTCTGGCCGTCGAGGGTGAGGAACACCTCGCTGTCGTTCATGAGGAGGATCTCGATGTTCTCGTCCTCGGCGACCACCAGGGGGCGCTGCGTGAGGGTGTGCGGGCAGATGGGCGCGATCACCACCCCGTGCATGGTGGGGTAGAGGATGGGTCCGTTGGCGGCCAGGGCGTAGGCGGTGGAGCCGGTGGGGGTGGCGACGATGATCCCGTCCGCCCGGTAGGTGGTGACGTAGTTCCCGGAGCAGCGCGTGTCGAGCTCGACCATGCGCGAGAGCGCGCCCTTGGCGAGCACCACGTCGTTCAGCACCTCGGCGTCGAGCAGCCGCTCGTGGCTCCCGGCGCGGTGAAGGTGGACCCGGAGCTTCATCCGCTCGGAGAGGCCGGCCTTGCCCGCCAGCACCTGCTCCAGGGTGGGGTACATCTCGCTCTGCGGGATCTCGGTGGTGAAGCCCAGGCTCCCCATGTTCACGCCGAGGATGGGGGCGGCCCGCCCGGCCAGGAGGCGGGCGGCGTGGATCAGCGTCCCGTCGCCGCCCAGGACCACCACCAGGTCGGCGGCGCGGGCGATCTCGGCCTCGTCGAGGAGGACCTCGATCCCCTTCCCCCGCAGGAACTGGGCGACGTAGAGGGCGGTCTCGGACGCCTCCGCGGACGTCACCTTGTGGACGATCCCGACGCGCTCCGGCACCGGACAGGGATGGCCGACCATGCGGCGCATTATATTGCCGATCCCATGGACCTCTTCGATCGTGCCGCCGCCGAGGACCCCTCCGGCAAGCCGCTCGCCGAGCGGGTGCGCCCCCGGCGCCTGGAGGACTTCGCCGGGCAGGAGCACGCCCTGGGCCCGGGCACCGCCCTGCGCCGCGCCATCGAGGCCGACCAGGTGCCCTCCCTCCTGCTCTGGGGCCCCCCGGGCACGGGCAAGACCACCCTGGCCCGCCTGGTGGCCGGGCGGACCGGGGCCGAGTTCGTCGCCTTCAGCGCGGTGCTCGGGGGCGTGAAGGAGATCCGCGAGATCGTGGCCGCGGCCAGGGACCGGCGGCGGATGCACCGGCAGCGGACCATCCTCTTCGTGGACGAGATCCACCGCTTCACCCGCGCCCAGCAGGACGCCTTCCTCCCCCACGTCGAGGACGGCACCATCACCCTGATCGGCGCCACCACCGAGAACCCGTCCTTCGAGGTGAACGCCGCCCTCCTCTCGCGCTGCCGGGTGGTGACGCTCCGCCCCCTCACCGAGGAGGAGGTGACCGCCCTCCTCGACCGGGCCCTGGCCGCGCCGGAGGGGCTCGCCGGGGCGGTCCGGCTCGCCCCGGACGCCCGCGAGGCGCTCGGCCGCTACGCCTTCGGCGACGCCCGCCGGGCCCTGAACGCGCTCGAGGTGGCGGCGGCGGCGGTGCGCCTCGCCGGCCGGGCCGAGATCACCCGGGCCGACGCCGAGGAGGCC
>DATKAL010000239.1:0-8371 GCA_035498135.1 Anaeromyxobacter sp. | reverse complement strand
GCAGGAGCCCCCCGCCCAGGCCGGTCACCAGGGCGAGCACGAGCACCCCGACCGCGTCGTACCGCTTGCGGATGGCGGCCAGGGCGCCGGTGACCGCGAAGAGGGCGGTGGCCGCCAGGTCCACCGCGACGTTGAGCTGGTACTGGCCGACGAGGATCGGGCGCACGCCGCCGTCTTAGCACGGCGCGGTAGCATGGGTGGATGGACGCCCTCCCGGTCCGGCTCGTGCTCCTCCGCCCGCGCAACCCCGAGAACCTCGGGGCGGTCGCCCGGGCGATGAAGAACTTCGGGCTGTCCGACTGGGCGATCGCCGCGCTCGGCACCCACGACTTCGGCGCCGCGCGGAGGGTGGCGGTCCACGCGGAGGAGCTCCTCGACCGGCCGAGGCTGGTCCCCAGCCTGGAGGAGGCGGTGGCGGACTGCGCCTGGGTGGTGGGGACGAGCTCGCGGGCGGTGGCCGGGAAGCGCCGGCTCGCGCCCGCGGAGGTGGCGGCGGAGGCGCTGGCGCGCGCCGGCCGGGGGCGGACCGCGATCGTCTTCGGCGACGAGCGCAGCGGGCTCACCAACGCCGAGGTCCACCGCTGCCACGATCTCTCCGCCATCCCCTCCGGCGGCGACCAGCCCTCCCTGAACCTCGCCCAGGCGGCGGTCGTCTACTGCTACGAGCTGCGCCGGGCCGCGCTCGCCGCCGCCCCGGCCCACCGGCGCGCTCCGCCCCCGGCGGCCACCGACGCCGACCTCGCCCGGGTCGAGGACGCCCTCCGCGAGGCGCTCCGCGAGGCCGGCTTCCTGGCGGGGCCGGAGCGGCACGCGGTCCGGGACCTCCAGGCGGCCCTCCGGCGCGCCCGCCTCTCGCGCCGGGAGGCGCGGCTCTGGCTGGCGGCCCTGCGGACCCTGGGGCGGGCGCGCTAGGCGAGTCCAGGCGGCGCGGCCGCGCCCCTACTCCAGGTCCTCGCGCACCACGCCCGGCAGGGAGAGGACCAGGTCGGGCCCGAAGGCGGTCGCGGGCGTCTGCCAGCCGGGCCGGACCTCGCCCCGGAGGACCCGCTCGGCGATCTCGATCGCCGCCACGGCGGTGAAGGCGTAGGCCTCCGGCCCGCGCTGGCGGGCGGTGACCCGCCGGCCGTCGCCGTCGATCGCCTCCCCGTAGACCACCGTCGCCCCGCGCGCCCTGGCCGCCTCGTCCGGCCCCCCCTCGGCGCCGGCCAGGAGCCGCGCCAGCCCGTCCCGCACCGCCTCCATCCGGAGGAGAGGGGCGAGGTACGGCACCGTCCGGAAGAAGGCCCGCGAGGCGCGCGGGCCGACGAGGTAGACGGTCACGTCGTGTATCGAGGTCGAGCGCGGGGCGGTGAAGGTGTCGCCCCAGGGCACCGAGACCCCCGCCAGCGGGCCGCTCCCCAGGTCGAACACCCGGGTCCGCGGACCGCTCCCCGCCGTCGCCGGCTCCGGGTGGAGGAGCAGGGTCCGCGCGGTGCCCCGCGAGATCCGGTCGAGCCCCTGCACGGCCAGCACGAGGCGGCGCGCCCCGGGGAGCCGCCCGGCGAGGTGCACGGCCAGGCAGTCGGTGGGGACCACGTCGAAGCCCGCCGCGGGGAGCAGCATCACCCCCGCCCGCTCCGCGTGGAGCCCCATCTCCGCCAGCCCGTGGAGGACGGTCGGCTCGCCGGTGAGGTCGAGGTAGTGGACGCGCGTCTCCAGGCAGGCCTCGGCCATGGGGCGGAAGGTGCGGACGAACGGGCCGGCGCAGTGGAGCACCGCCCCGGCGTCCTCGATCCCGCGCCGCAGCGCCTCGGGGTCGCTGAGCGGGAAGGCACGCCAGGCGCAGCCGAGCGCCCGGCCGAGCGCCGCCAGGCGCTCGGAGTCGCGGCCGGCCAGGACGGGGGAGAGGCCACGCTCCACCGCGCGCCGGGCGATCAGCCCGCCGGTGTAGCCGTAGGCGCCGTAGACGAGGAGCGGGCCGCGCACGTGCGGAGCGTACCAGCGGCTAGGGGAAGATCTCCAGCACCCGGGCCCTGCGGATGGCGGCGTCCTCGATCTCGATCGTGGTCGGGACCTCGTGCGTGGCGCGGACGGCGAACCCGCCGGTGGGGGCGTAGGTCCGGCCTGCGTCGCCGGCCAGGACGCGCACCCCCGCACCGGCCAGCGCCCGGAACCAGGCCAGGGCCCGCTCGGCCAGGCCGCGCTCGTAGAAGACGTCGCCGGCGAGGAGCACCTCCACCCCGGGGAGCGGAGACCCGATGGCGTCCCCGGCGCAGAAGGGGATGGCCACGCCGTTCAGGGCGGCGTTGAGCCGGACCGCCGCCTCGCAGAACGGGTCGTGGTCGAGGGCGATCGCCTCCGCCGCCCCGGCCCGCGCGGCGGCGATCGCCACCAGGCCGCTGCCGCTCGCGAAGTCGGCCACCCGGCGGCCGCGGACCAGCGCCGGGACGTCGAGGAGGTGGCGCGCCAGGGCCTGGCCACCGGCCCACGGGAAGGCCCAGAAGGGAGAGTCGTCCCACCCGGCCAGGGAGGCCGCGGTGGCGTGCCAGAGCGGCGTGAAGGCGGTGGCCTGGAACAGGGCGAGCTCCGGGACGAGCGGGACCGGGGCGGGCGCGGTGCGCTCCCGCACGAAGTCGAGGAGCTCGTCCAGGGGTCGGAGCGGGCCGGGCACCGCGGCAGCGTGGGGCGGGCCGGCGCCCCCGTCAAGCGCCGGCCCCCCGCCGCCGCGCGCCCGCGCCCCGGGCCCCGCGTGGGCGGGACACCGCCCTTGCCCGCGCGCCCCGGGCGGCCGGACAATGCTCGCGGGGGTGCCGCATGGCGTCCGAGCCGGAGCAGCCGAACCGCAGGCAGTTCACCCGGATCCAGTTCCACCGGCCGGCGATCCTCACGATCGCCGACGCCAGCCTCTCCTGCCGCGTGCTGGACGTCTCGCTGAAGGGCGCGCTCCTCCTCGCCCCGACCACCTCGCGGCCCCAGTCCGGCCAGGAGTGCTCGCTCGAGATCCAGCTCGATCCGCACGAGGCGGTGATCCGGATGGAGGGCGTCGTCGCCCACGTGGAGGGGCCGGCGGTCGGGGTGCGCTGCACCGGGATCGACCTCGACAGCATCGCCCACCTGCGCCGCCTGGTGGAGCTGAACCTGGGCGACGAGGACCTCCTTCACCGCGAGCTGGCGGCCCTCATCTCGCAGCCCCGGTGAGCGGCCGCCGGCCGCGCCGCGATCACGGGGTGGCCGGAGGCGTGGGGGGAGGGCTGGCGGGCGCGGCCGGAGGGGGCGCGGGCTGGGCCGCCTGCTGCGCGCGGTGGTGCTCGCGGAGCCCCTCGCAGGGATCGGGTCGCTGGGCCGCCGGGGTGAAGATCACGTAGTCCCAGGGGAGGACGCCCCCCGACTCCTCGTCGCGGGCGTAGGCGAGCGGCTCGAGCTCGCCCGGGTCCACCTCGCGGAAGGCCACCGCCACGGCGCGCCGATCCCCGGCGTCGGGGGCGAGGTAGGCGGGCGCGCCGCGGTCGGTGCGGGCGTGCTCGGCGCCGGCCACGAGGACGGCTCCCTGCGGGCCGGCCCGGAGCAGGACCTCGGCCATCTGCGCGTCGCGAGCCCGCTGGCCGAGGATCATGGGATCGAGGAGCGCGTCGGGGAGCTCGCCGCAATGCGAGTCGGCCATCTCCTTGCGGAGGGCGGCCCGCGCCTGGGGGGAGAGCGGCCCCTGGCGCGCGATCCGGTCCCGCACCGCCGGCGGCAGCGCCTTCTCCCCCTCCTTCACCACCTCGCGGATGCGGGCCCGCGGCAGGTTCGCCCCGAGCACCACCAGCTGCGCCCCGAGGGCGGTCTCGAAGATCGGCTGGTAGAGGCGGAAGGGCGGCCAGCCGCTCTGGTCCCAGCCGAGCGCCTGGCCGAGGCGCTGGGCGGTGAGGCCGGGCTCGGCACGCGCCGCGTCGATGGTCGACTGCTGCTCCACCGAGAGCATCTCGAAGGCCACCGCCGGGCGCCGCCCCGAGGAGAGGAGCGAGCGGAGGAGGCGCGCCTGGAGCAGGTGGTGGTCCGGGTTGTCGTGGACCTCGCCGAGGAGGACGAACGGCGCGCCCGCCAGGGCCTGGTCGAGGGCGGGCTCCTCCACGAAGCGCGCCCGGGCCACGTCCCAGATCCGGCCCACCAGCGGGTGGTCGCGGTGGAGCGGGCTCACCCAGTCGCGGGCCGGGGCGATGGGCTCGGCCACCCGGACGGCGTCGGAGCGGGCACAGCCCGCGGCCAGGGCGGCGAGGGCGGCGGCCAGCGCGAGGCGCGGCATGCGGGCCACCGGGTCAGCGGGCGGGCGGCGTCCCGCCGAGGCGCGCGAGCGCCTCCTGGGCCTGCTGCGCCTGGGGGCTGCCGGGGGCGACCTCGATCACCTTCTTGAAGGCCTTCTCCGCCTTGGCGTTGTCCTTGAGGTCGTTCGAGTAGACCACGCCCAGGTTGAAGAGGCTCTGGGCGTGCTTCGGGTCGAGCTGGCTCGCCTTCTGGAAGTTGGCGACGGCCTTGTCGAACATCCCGGCCTCCCGGTACATCACCCCCTGGTCGGTGAGGACGTCCGGGCTGTCGGGCTCGAGCTCGAGAGCGCGCCCGTAGGCCTCGATCGCCTTCTTCGGCTGGTGCGTGTCGAAGTAGTCGTTGCCCAGCGAGATCCAGGCGCGGACGTTCTTCGGGTCGCGGGCCACGATCGCCTCGCCGGCGGAGATCCGCTGGGCGGCCTCGAGCGAGCCTCCCGGCCGCTGCATCGGCGCCGGGGCGGCCCCCTCCGGCGGCATGGCCGGCGCGGCCACCGGCGCGGGGCGCTCGTCGCGCATCACGCGCCCGGCGCTGCCTGCCTGGTAGCCGAGGAGCCCTCCGATCGCGAGCCCCACGATCAGGGCGATCACGGTGTTCAATCTCACGTCCGACCTCCTGAGAGTTGCGAGAGGAGAGCACGGATCCGCCCCGCGGGCCAGCGCGAACCCGGTCCCCGCGCACCGGGGCCGGGGCGGGTGGGCGCCGGGCGGGACCGGGGCGCTCCGGGCCGCGGCGCGAGGGTCGCCCCCGCGGGCGCCGCGTTCACGGGCGGTGGGAGGCGCGGGGGCTGCGGCGTGGCGCCCGCCCCCGCCGGAACGGCGCAGGGGCCACGCGGACCGGCGTACACTCCACCCCGGTGGCCCGCCCGCATCACGTCCTGCTCGTCCCGGGCTTCTTCGGGTTCGCGAACCTCGGGGACTTCGCCTACTTCGGCCACGTCCGCGATCTGCTGGCCGAGATCGGCCCCGGGCTGGGGATCGACGGCGAGATCCGGGACCTGGCGACCGCCCCCACCGCCAGCCTGAGCCGGCGGGCCGCCCTGCTGGCCGAGGGCATCTCCGGGCTCCTCGACGAGCACGGCGGGGAGGTCACCATCGTCGGGCACTCGAGCGGAGGGCTCGACGCCCGGCTGGTGGCCTCGCCCGAGGTCTCGCTCCCCACCGACGCGGACGTCTCCCGCTGCGCGGCGGCGGTGCGGGCGGTGGTGACCGTGGCCACCCCGCACTACGGCACGCCCATGGCGGACTTCTTCAACAACCTGCTCGGGCAGCAGCTCCTCCGCCTGCTCTCGCTCTCGACCATCTACTCGCTGCGAGCCGGGCGGCTGCCCATCGGCGTGGCCCTCCGGCTTGCCGGGCTCCTGCGCCGCCCGGGGGCGCGGCCGGGGGGGCCGCTCGAGCAGCTGTTCGACGACCTGCTGGCCGACTTCTCGCCCGAGCGCCGCCGCCTGGTGGAGCGCTTCTTCGAGGCCCTGGGGGACGACCAGGACCTGACCGCCCAGATCGCGCCGGCGGGGATGGACGTCTTCAACGCCTCCACCGATGACCGGCCGGGCGTCCGCTACGGCTGCGTGGTCACCCAGGCCCGGCCCCCCGGGGTCCGCTCCGCGCTCAAGGCCGGGCTCGACCCGTATGCGCAGGCGACCCACGCGCTCTACGTCGGCCTCCACCGGCTCGCCGCCCGGACCCCGCCCGCCAAGGTGCCCCCGCTCACCCTGCTCCAGGCCGGCCCGCTCCGGCTCGCCTACGGCCGGGTGCCCGACGGCCGGGCCAACGACGGGATCGTGCCCACCCGCTCGCAGGTGCGGGGCGAGGTGATCCGGGCGGTCTGGGCCGATCACCACGACGTCATCGGCCACTTCCGGCAGCCCACCCACGTGCCGCCCCACCACGACTGGCTGGCGTCCGGCACCGGCTTCAACCGGGCGCAGTTCGACGAGCTGTGGCGGACCGTGGCGCGGTGGATCGCGACCCCCGCGCTCCCGCGGCCGGCCGCGGGGGCGGGAGGGCGCCGAGGCGGTCCTCAGGCGTAGGCGCTGCCCTGCGCCTCGGGCGCGTCGGGGAACGCGTCCACCCGATTCAGCCAGCCCCCCAGGAACTTGGCCAGGGTCGGCCTCGCCTGCGCGAGCTGCGTGTAGTACGCGACGCGGGCCTGCTTGTACCGGCGGTACACCTCGTCCTGCGGCAGCCCGGCGAGGGCCTGCAGCGTCCCCGGGCCGATCGCGCCGTCCTCGGCGACCGCGGTCCCCATCCCGTTCATGACGTGCTGCAGGAGCTCGGTGGCCCGCGCGCCGGCGTTCACGTAGAAGTCGCAGACGATGTTGGCCAGGTCCTGGAGGGCGAAGTCGTCGCCGTGCATCCGGTCCCAGTACCTCGCCTTGTAGATGGCGCCGGCCTGGGCGTCGGTCAGGTTCCTGAGGTTCTCCGCCGTCGGCTCGATCCCGAGGAGCTCCCGCGAGCACTCCTGGAAGACCGCCAGGGTGACGCCCTTGTTCGTCTCGCCCCCCGGATCGTCGGGATCGTCGACGTAGCCTCCCTCGAACCGGAGCAGCATGGGGAGGAACTGCTCGAACTTCGCCATGGCATCCCCTTCCTGCGGCGCGCGGCGCCGCCGGAGACCGCGGCGGGCCGATGCTCGCGGTCGGTGGGACTCTGCGTGATGGGCGACCCGGTGCCGCGCAAGGGGCACTTCTCATCCCGTTGGGCCCGCCCATCCGGGCGAACCGGGTCGAGCGTGCCGACGGCGGGCCGCGCGGGGCCCCGGGAGGGGGCCCGGGCGGCCCTCGACGGGGAGCTCGGGGCCCGCCGTTCGCCTTCGCGGTGCCGCTCCCCTTCGCCACCCCGTCCCCGACGCCCGGACCGACGGGGCGCCCTCACGTGAGCGCCCCCCGGGCATCGATGGGGATGACCCGCTCCACCCTCCCGCCGACCAGCCCGCCGCGCACCCCGACGTAGCGGTCGTGCAGGTTCACCGTCGGATCGCAGTGGCCCGGGACGAGCCAGATCGTCTCGCCGATCCCGGGCAGGGGCGCGCCGCCGAGCGGGCGCAGGATCCCGTGCTCGTCGCCGCCGTTCTCGAAGGCGTAGGCGCGCCGCCCGAAGGGATCGTGGACCCGGGGGAGCCCGGAGTCGACGGCGTGGCTCTTGTGCCCGGCGTCGACCACCGCGCGCCCGGCGCCCACGCTCATCACCTGCGCCTTGACGAAGAGCGCGTGCTCGAAGGGGGGGTGCGCCGGGTCGGCGGCGTTGTCCGCGTAATCGCGGTCCATGAAGAGGTAGCTGCCCGCCTGCAGCTCCCCGTAGACGCCGCTCGCGGCCTCGAGGGCGTAGGTCCCCGTCCCGGCGCCGGTGACGAGGGGGCAGGGGAGGCCGGCCGCCTCGAGCGCCTGGCGCGTCGCCCGGGCCGCCGAGACCGCCGCCGCGCTCGCCTCGCGGCGCGCCTCGGGGGAGCGGAGGTGCTGCGCCTTCCCCTGGTAGGCCTGGAGTCCGGCGAGGCGCAGGCCGGGGCTGGCGGCCACCCGGCGCGCCAGCTCCACCGCGGCGACGGGGTCGCGATCCGCGGGTGGAACGCCGCACCGGCCCTGGCCGACGTCGATCTCGACGAAGACGTCGAGGGCGGCTCCGGCCTCCCGGACCGCCTCCGCCAGCCGCGCCACGCCCTCGGCGCCGTCGACGGCGATGGCGAGCCGGCCTCCGCGGGCCGCCAGCGACCGGGCGAGCGCCGCCACCCGGACGAGCTTCGCCGGCGCGACCACCTCGTTGCTGAGGTAGAGGTCGTCGATCCCCCTCGCCGCCAGGGCCTCCGCCTCGGAGGTCTTCTGGACGCAGACCCCCACCGCCCCGGCTGCCAGCTGGAGCCGCGCGAGCTCCGCGCTCTTGTGCATCTTGGCGTGCGGCCGCAGGCGCACCCCCGCGCCGCGAGCGAAGGCGGCCATCCGGGCGAGGTTCCGCTCCATCGCGTCGAGGTCGACGACGAGCGCGGGCGTGTCGACGTCGGCGACGGGGTCGCCGGGCTGGCTCACGGGGCGCCTCCCTTTCTCGAAGGCCGAGTCTACCCCGCCGGCGCGGTGAGGCTACGCGGGTCCCGACGG
>DATKAL010000238.1:0-6612 GCA_035498135.1 Anaeromyxobacter sp. | reverse complement strand
CCAGGTCGCCCGCCGCGAGCCGCGGGCGATCCTCCGGGCCCTGCGGGCGCGGCTGGAGGGGGCCCGGCAGCGGCTCGGGGGCTGGCAGGCGGCCACCTTCCGGCGCGAGGGGCTGCGCGTCGAGCGGCTCGCCGCCCGGCTCGAGCCCGCCAACGTGGCGAAGCTCCTCGCCCGGGGGTTCGCCCTGGTGATCCGCGAGGGGCACCTCGTCCGGCGGAGCGGGGAGGCGGCCGAGGGCGATCGGGTGCGGATCGCCCTCGCCCAGGGCTGGCTGGACGCGGCGGTGACCGGCCGCGATCGGGGGCCCGACCCGCTCCCGGGGCGGGGTGCTCCCACCCAGGAGGACGCTCCGGGCGGGGCCGCCGTTGACCCCCTTTCGCGGCGTCGTTAAAGGTGAGAGACGGAGGACGAGTGAGCGAGCCCAGCGTGCGGAGCGAGGCGCAGCCCACCCCGGGGACGGAGGAATCGTACGACGCGCTCGTGGCGCGGCTCGAGCGCGTCGTGGGCGATCTGGAGTCGGGCCAGCTGTCGCTCGAGGCGTCGATCGAGAAGTTCGCCGAGGGCGTACGGCTGGCGCGTGACGCGTCGCGCAGGCTGGACGAGGCGGAGCGGCGGGTGGAGACCCTGGTGCGGAGCGCCGACGGGGAGGTGCAGGCGGTCCCCTTCGAGCCCGAGCCCGGCCGGAGCCCCTGACGATGCCCGCCGATTCGTCCGCGAGGAAGCCGAAGGTCATCATCGTCGACGACGATCGGGACACCCGCGAGATGCTCACCCTCGCCCTGGAGCTGGAGGGGTTCGAGGTCGGGCAGGCGGCGAACGGGCTGCGGCTCATCTCCGCCATGCACGTGGACCGGCCCGACGTGATCCTGCTCGACGTCATGATGAGCTGGATCGACGGCTTCGAGCTCTGCCGCGCCATCAAGAAGAACCCCACCTTCGGCGACATCCCGGTGATCTTCATCTCCGCCCGGAAGAGCGCGGAGGACGAGCGCAGCGGCATCGAGGCCGGGGCGGTGGACTACTTCCCCAAGCCGCTCGACATGGACCGGCTGGTCGCCCGGATCCGCGAGATCCTGGACCTCCGGGCCGGGGTGGCGCCGGCTCCGGTCTAGCCGGCGTTGTGATAGAAGCTGTCCCACCTTGCCCGACGCCTTCCCCATCGAGGGGTACCTGCGCTCCGTGGCCGAGCGCGTCGAGCCCCGGCTGGCCCGCCTGGTCGAGGCGCGCGCCGGGAAGGGGCCGGCCCGGCTCCTCGAGGCGATGCGCTACGCGCTCCTCGGCGGGGGGAAGCGCCTGCGCCCCGCGCTGGTCCTCGCCTCCTGCGAGGCCCACGGCGGCGACGCCTCGGCGGGCTCCCTGGCGGAGCGCTTCGCCGTCTCCCTCGAGACGATCCACACCTACTCGCTGGTCCACGACGACCTGCCGGGGATGGACGACGACGACCTCCGGCGGGGCCGGCCCACCGTCCACCGGGCCTTCGACGAGGCGACGGCGATCCTGGTCGGGGACGGCCTCCAGACCCTGGCCTTCGCCCACCTCCTGGAGAGCGACGACCCCCGGGCCGCCGGGCTGGCCCGGCTCCTGGCGGAGAACGCCGCCCGGATGGTGGAGGGCCAGGCGCGGGACATGGACGGCGAGCACGCCCGCCTGTCCGAGCCCGAGGTGCTGGAGCTGATGCGCGCCAAGACCGGGGCGCTCCTCGCCACCGCGGTGGCCGGGGGGGCGGCGGCGGCCGGCGCGCGGGCGGAGGCGGTCTACCCGCTCGGCCTCTCGCTCGGGCTCGCCTTCCAGATCGCCGACGACCTGCTCGACCTGACCGCCGACACCGCCACCCTCGGCAAGCGCGCCGGGAAGGACGCCGGGGCGGGGAAGTCCACCCTCCCCGCCATCGTCGGGGTGGCCGAGGCCCGCCGGCGCGCCGAGGCCCTCCTCGCCGAGGCGCTCGAGGGGCTCGCGCCGCTCGGGCCGCGGGCCGAGGCCCTCCGGGCCCTGGCCCGCTTCGTCCTGGCGCGGAAGAAGTAGGAGGAAAGGAAGGGAATCCGATGGGCCGCCTGCTCGACGCGATCGACTCGCCCGCCGACCTCAAGCGCCTCCCGCTCGACGAGCTTCCCGCCCTCTGCGAGGAGATCCGCGACGAGATCATCCAGACCTGCGCCAAGAACGGGGGCCACCTCGGCTCCTCCCTGGGCGCCGTGGAGATCAACGTCGCCCTCCACTACGCGTTCGACACCCCGGCCGACAAGCTGGTCTGGGACGTGGGCCACCAGGCCTACGCCCACAAGCTCCTCACCGGCCGGCGGGGAGCGTTCCGGACCATCCGGACCGAGGGCGGGCTGGCCGGGTTCCCCGAGCGCCACGAGTCGCCGCACGACGCCTTCGGGGTCGGGCACGCGTCGACCGCCATCAGCGCCGCGCTCGGCATGATCGAGGCGAAGCGGCTCACCGGCGAGCCGGGCCGGGTGGTGGCGGTGGTGGGCGACGGCGCCATGACGGGCGGCGTGGCCTTCGAGGGGCTGAACCAGGCCGGCTACCTGGGGCGCGACCTGCTGGTGGTCCTGAACGACAACGAGATGTCGATCTCGCCCAACGTGGGCGCGCTCTCGGAGTGGTTCTCGAAGAAGTTCGCCTCCCGCACCTACAACCGCTGGCGCAAGCAGGTGAAGGAGTTCCTCGCCAGCGTCCCCAAGGGGCCCGAGGCGATCGAGATGATCCGCCACGGGATCAACGCCACCAAGGCGCTCGTCACCCCGGGGATCCTCTTCGAGGGGCTGGGCTTCCACTACGTCGGCCCGGTGGACGGCCACGACGTCCGGGGGCTGGCCGAGACCTTCCAGAAGCTCGCCACCTTCGACGGGCCGGTGCTGCTCCACGCCATCACCACCAAGGGCAAGGGGTACCACCCGGCCGAGTCGGACAAGGCCACCCGCGGCCACGGCCTCTCCTTCTTCGACGTCGCCACCGGCAAGCCGGTGAAGAAGGCCCCCGCGCCCAAGGCCTACACCGACCTGTTCGCCGAGGCCCTCTGCGACGAGATGGAGCGCGACCCGAAGGTGGTCGCCATCACCGCCGCGATGCTGGAGGGGACGGGGCTCATCAAGGCGAAGCAGCGCTTCCCGGACCGGACCTACGACGTCGGGATCGCGGAGCAGCACGCCGTCACCTTCGCCGCCGGCCTGGCCTGCGAGGGGATCCGGCCGGTGGTCGCCATCTACTCGACCTTCCTGCAGCGGGCCTACGACCAGATCATCCACGACGTCGCCCTGCAGCGGCTCCCGGTCACCTTCGCCCTCGACCGGGGCGGGCTGGTGGGGGCCGACGGCAAGACGCACCAGGGGGCGTTCGACCTCGCCTACCTGCGCTGCGTGCCCAACCTGGTGGTGATGGCCCCCTCGGACGAGAGCGAGCTGCGCCACATGCTCCACACCGCCCTGCGTCACGACGGGCCGGCCACCCTGCGCTTCCCCCGGGGTGCCGGGGAGGGCGCGCCCCTGGAGCCGGTGCGGACCCTCGAGCTGGGCAAGGGCCGGGTGGCGCGCGCCGTGGCCGGCAAGCCGGACGTCTGCGTCCTCTCCGCCGGGACCACGCTCCGGGCCGCGCTCGCCGCCGCCGAGGCCCTCTCCCGCGAGGGCCTCGCCGCCGCGGTGGTGGACGCCCGCTTCGTGAAGCCGCTCGACGAGGAGCTGGTCTGCGCGGAGGCGGCGCGGGCCGGACGCGTGGTCACCGTGGAGGAGGGCTGCCTGGCCGGCGGCTTCGGGACCGCCTGCCTGGAGGCGTTCGAGCGGCGCGGGCTCCTCGCCGGCGGCCTGCGGGTGCGGCGGCTCGGGATCCCCGACGAGTTCATCACCCACGCCGAGCAGGGCCGCCAGCGCGCCTGGGCGGGCATCGACGCCGAGGGGGTGGCGGCGGCCTGCCGGGCGCTGGTCGATCGCTCGGCGCGCGGCGCCGCGTGAGCGCGTGACCGGCCGCAAGCAGCGCGTGGACCTGCTCCTGGTGGAGCGGGGGCTGGCCGAGTCCCGGACCCGCGCCCAGGCGCTGGTGATGGCGGGCGCGGTGGTGGTGGGCGAGGCCCGGGTGGACAAGCCCGGCGCCCTGGTGGACCCGCTCGCCCCCATCCGGCTCAAGGAGGACGCCGCGCCCCAGCGCTACGTGTCGCGCGGGGCGCTCAAGCTGGAGCGGGCCCTGGAGGCGTTCCCCGTCGACCCCCGGGGCAAGGCCTGCGCCGACCTGGGGGCCTCGACCGGCGGCTTCACCGATCTGCTCCTCCAGCGCGGGGCGGCGAAGGTCCACGCCGTGGACGTCGGCTACGGCCAGCTCCATCCGCGGCTCCGCGCCGATCCCCGGGTGGTGGTCCGGGAGCGGGAGAACGCCCGCCACCTCACCGCCGAGGCCCTCGGGGAGCGGGTGGACCTGGTGGTGGGGGACCTCTCCTTCATCTCCCTCCGCCTCATCCTCCCCGCGGTGAAGGCTCTGCTGCGCCCCCGAGGCGAGGCGATCCTCCTCGTGAAGCCGCAGTTCGAGGTGGGCAAGGGCGAGGTGGGGAAGGGCGGGGTGGTCCGCGACCCCGCCAAGCGCCGGGCGGCGCTGGAGCGGATCGCCGAGGAGGCCCGCGCCCTCGGGTTCGAGGTGCTGGGCGAGACCGAGTCGCCGATCGAGGGCCCGGCCGGCAACCGGGAGTGGCTGCTGGGCCTGCGGCTGCCGGGCTAGATCCTCGCTCCGGACCAGCGGCGTCCCGCCGCAGCCGCCCGGCGGCGCCCGGACGTGCTCCTTGACGGCCGGGGGGCGTTCTGTTACCTACACGCGGACATTTTCGCGCCCGGATTTCACCGGGTTAACGAAAGTGGGCGCGTCGCCCACTTTTTCTTTTTTCAGGGGTCATGACCGCCATCACGGGACAGCCCATCGCCGAGAAGGCGCGCGATCTGCTCGAGCCGGTCCTGGTCCGGGACGGGTTCGAGCTGGTCGAGGTGGAGTGGCTGCGCCTCGGCGGGCGCTGGACGCTCCGGGTCTTCATCGACCGGCCCGGCGGCGTGCAGATCGACGACTGCCAGGCGGTCTCCCGGACCATCGAGCCGATCCTGGACGTCGAGGACTTCATCGAGCCCGCCTACGACCTCGAGGTCTCCTCGCCCGGGCTCGACCGCCCCCTCCGCAAGGCGCGGGACTTCGAGCGGTTCGCCGGCCAGCGCGCCCAGGTGAAGGCGTACGGCCCCGTGGCCGGGACCGCCCCGGGCTCCCCCGGGCGCAAGCACTGGACCGGCGTGCTGAAGGGGTTCCGCGACGGCGCCGTGGAGATCGAGGTCGACGGCGTCCTGCACCGGGTACCCCACGATCAGATCGCGAAGGCCAGCCTCGAATTCGACGTCGAGGCCGACCTCCGGAGGAAGGACTAGCCCATGCAGCAGAACGTGAACCTGAACCTCATCCTCGACCAGGTGGCGAAGGACAAGGGGATCGATCGGCCCAAGCTGATCGAGATCCTCGAGGAGTCGATCGGGAGCGCCGCCAAGCGCCACTTCGGCATGGAGCGGAACCTCAAGGCCCGCTACGACGAGGAGAAGGGCCAGGTCGACCTCTTCCAGGTCCTCACCATCGTGGCCGAGCCGACCGAGGAGGCGCCGCTCGCCGACCCGGTGAACATGGTCCCGGTCTCGGTCGCCCACGACAAGGGGATCGAGGTGGAGCCGGGGGACGAGCTCGACTTCCCCATCTACTACCGCACCGAGGACGAGGCCGAGGCGCGCGCCCAGGACGAGCAGTGGGGCGACCTCCTCAAGCTCAAGACCTACCGCCGCTCCTTCGGCCGGATCGCCGCCCAGACCGCCAAGCAGGTGATGATCCAGGGGACCCGCAACGCCGAGCGGGAGAACGTCTTCAACGAGTACAAGGACCGCAAGGGCGAGGTGATCACCGGGATCGTGCGTCGCTTCGAGCGTGGCAACGTGATCGTCGACCTGGGGCGCGCCGAGGCGGTCCTCCCGGTCCGGGAGCAGGTCCCGCGCGAGAGCTACCGCGCCGGGGACCGGATCCAGGCCTACGTGATGGACGTGCTCCGCGAGTCGAAGGGGCCGCAGATCATCCTCTCCCGCGCCTCGGTCGACCTGCTGAAGAAGCTCTTCGAGATGGAGGTCCCGGAGATCGCCGAGGGGGTGGTGGTGATCGAGGCGGCGGCCCGCGAGCCGGGCGGCCGGGCCAAGATCGCCGTCAGCTCCCGCGACTCGGACGTCGACCCGGTGGGCGCCTGCGTGGGCATGAAGGGGAGCCGCGTCCAGGCGGTGGTGCAGGAGCTGCGCGGTGAGAAGATCGACATCGTCCCCTGGGACGAGGATCCCGCCCGCTTCGTCTGCAACGCGCTGGCGCCGGCCGAGGTCTCCCGCGTGCTCCTCGACGAGCAGAACCGGGCGATGGAGATCATCGTTCCGGACGACCAGCTCTCGCTCGCCATCGGGCGCCGCGGGCAGAACGTCCGGCTCGCCTCGCAGGTGACCGGCTGGAAGCTCGACATCAACTCCGAGTCGCGCGTGAAGGAGATGCACGAGTTCGCCCGCGAGAGCTTCACGGCGATCGAGATCCCGGAGCAGACCCAGGAGATGCTCTACGCCCACGGCTTCCGCA
>DATKAL010000237.1:0-2384 GCA_035498135.1 Anaeromyxobacter sp. | reverse complement strand
CGGGGCTCTTCCTCTTCGCCGCCATGCCAGCGGCGCGGCGGCGCCCGAAGCCTCGCGTGGCGCTGGCCGTGGGCGGGTATGCCGCCACCGTGATCCTCTTCGCCATCGCCAACAAGCTCACCACCGCGGCGAACGCCATCTTCATCCAGGACACCGCGCCGCTCTGGGTGCTGCTCCTCTCCCCCGCCCTGCTCGGCGAGCGCCCGAGCCGGGGAGAGCTGCTGGCGGTCCCGGTCTACGGGCTCGGGCTCGGGCTCTTCTTCCTCGACGAGCTCTCCGCCGGGCAGCTGACCGGCAACCTGGTGGCGCTCGCCTCCGGGGTCGCCTTCGCCCTCTCGATCCTGGGGCTCCGCCGGATCCGCCACGAGGGACCGTCGGCCCTGCTCTGGGGGAACCTCCTCGCCGCGGCGATCGCCCTGCCCCTCTGGCCCGCCGGCCCCGCGCCCCGGCCGCTCGACCTCGGCCTGCTCCTCTTCCTCGGGGTGTTCCAGCTCGGGCTGTCCTACGTCTGCTTCTCCCGCGGCCTGGCCAGGACCCCGGCGGTCGAGGCCTCGCTCCTCGTGCTCCTCGAGCCGGTCCTCAACCCGGTCTGGACCTTCCTCCTCGCGGGCGAGCGCCCCGGCCCCTGGGCGCTGGCCGGCGGGGCGGTGGTCCTGGCGGCCACCGCCTGGCGCACCCTCGCCCCGGTGCTGATGGCGGGCCGCCCCGCCCCGGAGCGGGGCTGATCAGCTCGCCGCCCGCCCGCGCCGGTCGCGCGCGCCCTCCCCGAAGAAAAACTCCTCCAGCTCCGCCCGCCGGGCGAGGGTGTCCGAGTACCCGAGGTCCATCACCCGCTGCACGTAGATGGGCTCGAAGGCCAGGTAGCTGAGGAGGTCCTCGCCCGCGTTGCCCGTCGCGCCGATCCCCTTGAGCAGGTAGCGCAGCATGGCCGGGAAGCGGTGGTACTCGTCGGTGGCCAGCTTGCCGAGGTCCTGCGAGGGCCGGAGCACGAGCGCCGGGACCGGGCGCAGGGCCAGGTCGCTCCGCCCCAGTCGCTCCCGGGGGATGAGCTCCAGCGTGCGGTTGATGCGGACCAGCCGCTCCAGGTCCGAGTCGAGCGAGTCGAGGAAGACCGCGTTCAGGAGGACTCCGGCGATCTCCGAGATGGGGAGGACCTCCGGCTGGGCGGTGGCCTCCGCCCTGGCGGTCTCGTCCGGCGCCAGGAGGTGGCGGACGCTGATGGCGAGGAGCCGCTCGGCGCCCAGGTGGATGGCCGGGCTCATCGGGTAGATCATCCGCACGCAGCCGTCGCCGTAGAAGGTCTGGTCGATCCGGACCGGCGGGAAGAAGACCGGGATCGCCGCCGAGGCCATCACGTGGTCGAGGGTGAGCCGGGCGCGGACGCCCATCCGCGTCGAGCGGGTCCAGGGCTCGATGTCCGCCGCCCCCTCGAAGAAGGTGACCCCCGCGCCGGTGTGGTAGTTGGTGGCCGAGATCGCCACCCCGCGCAGCCGGCCCGAGCGCAGGTGGCGCCGCATCCGGCCCATGGGGATGGCGCGCTCGAGGAGCGCCCGCAGCGGCCTCGGGTCGAGCAGGTAGTTGATGCCGTTGCCGCCGATGAGGCCGCCGGCGGAGAGGTCCTTGATCCAGCGGGTCCCGATCGCCGCCAGGCGGAGGGTCCCGGTCCGGTAGATCCGGTCGGGGGTGAGGCCCGCCCAGGTCTCCCGCAGCTGGCCGGCCATGCCCCGGAAGTCGGCGGCGCCCCCGGCCAGCGCCACCGCGTTGATGGCGCCGGCGCTCATCCCCGCCACCACGTCGAAGGGCAAGGGGCCCGGACCGTGGATCTCGGCCAGCGCGCGGATCGCGCCCACCTGGTAGGCGGCCCGGGCGCCGCCGCCGGTGAGGACGATCCCGGTGTGGCCCGTGGCCGTCATCCTGGCAGCGCCTTCCCGGCGGGGCGAGGCGCGCTCACCGCAGCGCCCGGAGCGCGGCCTTCACGTCCGGCACCGCGAGGTAGAGGTTGACCTTGGAAGCGCTCTGGGCGGTCCCGACGTAGGCGTACTGGATGTTGATGCCGGCCGCGCCCAGCCGGTCGGCCACCGCGCCCAGGGCGCCCGGCCGGTCGGGGAGGGTCACCTCGACGATCTCGTCCACCGCGGCGTCCCAGCCGTGGCGGCCCAGGATCTTGCGGGCCTCGGCCGGCCGGTCCACCACCAGGCGGACGAACCCCTTGCCGTCCATCGCGCTCGCCATGAAGGCCCGGATGCTCACCTTCCGGGCCCCCAGGGCGTCGGCGAGCGACCCGAGCACGCCCGGCCGATCCTCCACCCACGCGGAGATCTGCTTGACCCTGGGCATCCGACGCCTCCCCTTCCCTGCGACGTGGATCGGGCGGCGCTTCCGCC
>DATKAL010000236.1:0-14559 GCA_035498135.1 Anaeromyxobacter sp. | reverse complement strand
CGCCGGCGAGCCGTTTCGGTCGGCAGATCCCGGGCCGACCCCCGCGCCGGGCCCCGGCCGCCGGCCGCGGCCCAGCCTCGCCGCGCTCCTCCGGGCCTCGGCCTGGCTCGGGCTCACCGGGTTCGGCGGCGGCGTGAGCGTGCTCGGGGTGATGCACGACCTCCTGGTGACGCGCCGCCGCTGGCTCACGGAGCGCGAGTTCCTCACCACCGCCACGGTGGCCCAGATGCTCCCCGGGGGCGCCGCCGCGAACGCCCTCGCCTACACCGGCCTCCGCTTCTTCGGGGCGGCCGGCGCCGTCGCCGCCTACACCGCCTTCATCGCGCCCGGCGCGCTCCTCGTCGGCGTCCTCGCCGCCCTCTACGTTCACACCGGCGTCGCGCCCCGCCTCGAGCCCCTGCTCTCGGGGCTGAACGCCGCGGTGGTCGGGGTGGTGGCCGCCATCACCCTCCAGATGGTCCGGACCGGCGTCGCGCGGGCCTGGCAGATGGCGGTGGCCGCCGGGGCGCTCCTGCTGGCGCTCGGCGGAGGGGCGTCCGCCGCCGAGGTGGCCGCGCTCGGGATCCTCTCCGGGCTGGTCCTCGACCTGGGAGTGAAGCGGATGCGCCTCTCCCGCCTCCGGCGGCGGGCGCGGCGGCCGTCCCCCCCGGTGGCCCTGCCCGACGAGGGCGCCCCGCTCCCCCGCCCGGGCGGCGACCGGCCGGCCGCCCCCGGGATCGCCCTCCTCCTCGCCACCGCCCCCGCGAGCGCCCTCGCCACCCTCACCCTCGTCTTCTTCCGGGCCGGGCTGGGAGCGTACGGCGGCGGCTTCGCCATCATCCCGAGCCTGCAGGCCGCGGTGATCGAGCAGGGCTGGCTCGACGCCCGGCAGCTCGCCGACGCGGTCGCCATCGGCAAGCTGACGCCCGGCCCGGTCCTGCTCATGGCGACCTTCATCGGCTACCTGGTCGAGGGCGGCCCCGGGGCGGTGGCCGCCACCGTGGCCGTGTTCGCCGGCCCGCTCCTCCTCGTCCTGGCCGTGGGGGCCTGGCTGGCGCGCGTCCGCCACCGCCGGCCCGTCCGGGCGGCGCTGCGCGGGCTCACCCCCGCGGTGGTCGGCCTGATGGCCGCGGCGGCCATGACCCTCGGGCGGTCCCTCGGCGGCGCCCCGGAGCTGGCGATCGCCGCGGCGTCCTTCCTGACGCTGTCGCGCTTCCGCGTGAACCCGGTGCTGGTGATGGTCCTCGGGGGAGGGGCGCGGCTGGCGCTCCGGGCGGCGGGGGTGTGAGGGGCCGCTACCTCGCGCGGCGGCCGACGCCGCGCACGATCGCCGCCCTTCCCTGGTGGAGCGGGCCGTCGTCCAGCACGAGCTCGCTCTCCTCGAGCACCTCCCAGGCGATCCCGGGGAAGTCGGCGCGGAGGGCCGCAGGCTCGTAGAGCAGCTCGGCGCTCCGCGGGCCGCCGCTCGCGAAGGCGAGCTGCCTGGGGGTGAACGCCTCGAGGACCACCAGCCCGCCGGCGCGCAGGGCGGCCGCGCCCGCCGCGTGGACCTGCTCGCGCTCCGGCGGCGGGAGGTGAACGTAGGCGAGCAGGAGCGCGTCGAACGCGCCAGGCTCCGGCCGATACCGCGTCAGGTCCGCGTGAACCGTCTCGACGGCGACCCCGCGGGCTGCGGCGAGCCTTCCCGCCTTGGCGAGCCCGACCGCCGAGCCGTCCACCGCCACCACCGAGAACCCGCGCTGCGCCAGCCAGACGGCGTTCCGCCCCTCCCCCTCGCCCAGCGAGAGGATCCGGCCGCCGGCGGGGAGCCGGTGCGCCTGAACCACCAGCCACCGGCTGGGCGCGGTGCCGTAGACGTAGCCGTCCGCGCCGTAGCGCTCGTCCCAGGAGGGCATCGCTAGCACCCGCCCCGCCTCGTCTCGTCCTCCGCGCCGCCCGGGCGCGGGGGAGGCGCCCCTCAGCTCGGGACGCCGAGCCGGGGGAGGAGCAGCCGCTGGAACAGGTACCAGCCGGCCAGGAAGAGGACGAGGCCCAGGACATCGCTCATTCGGCCGGTGGGAGCCGGGAGAGGAGCACGAGGGTTCGGCCCCGGCGGCCGTTTGGCCGCGCGGCACGTTGCCGCGCCCGGAACCCTCCCTCCTGGGCTGGGGCTCGGACGAGGACACGAGATCGCGGCCCTGGCCGCGGGAGGGGACATCGATGAAGAAGGCGTTCGCGCTGGTCGTGCTGGCGCTCGCGGTAAGGGCCGGAGCCGAGGAGACGAGGCTGAAGCCGTTCGTGCTCGCCTCCCGCGGCCCGGGGGAGCTGGACGCCGTGGTCCAGGCGACCAAGGAGAAGCTGAGCGCCGCGGGGTTCGAGCTCGCGGGGAGCTACCAGCCGTTCCCGGGCGCGGTGGTGCTCGCGGTCACGAGCGAGGCGCTCCGCGCCGAGGCCGCCCGCTCCGAGTTCGGCGCCTACGGCGCGGCCCAGCGCGTGACCGTGACCAAGGTCGGCGACGAGCTCCAGGTCGCCTACACAAACCCGCTCTACATGGCCGCGGCCTACCGGATGAAGGGGGACCTGGGGCCGACGGCGAACGCGCTCGCCGAGGCGCTCGGGCGCGTCGAGGAGTACGGGCCCTCGGAGGGGAAGACGGCCAAGGACCTCCGCAACTACCACTACATGATCGGGATGGAGTACTTCGACGAACCCTCGAAGCTGGGCCGGTTCGAGAGCCACGACGACGCCCTCAAGGCCGTGGAGGCGGGGCTCGATGCCGGCCGCGGCGGCGTCCGCAAGGTGTACCGGGTCGACCTGCCGGGCGGGAAGGAGACCCTCTTCGGCGTGGCCCTGAGCGACGGCTGCGCCAGCGACGCCTCCATCATGAAGGAGGTCGACTTCAAGCCGATCCGCTCCACCGGCCACCTCCCCTACGAGCTGGTGGTCTCCGGGGACCGGGTCTACGCCCTCTACGCCCGCTTCCGGATCGCCGTGAACTTCCCGGACCTCAAGATGATGGGGTCGAACAGCTTCATGAACATCCGCTGCGCTCCCGGGGCGATCGAGTCCTCGCTCAAGCAGGCGGTCGGCGCCGCCGCCGAGTGACCGGGCGAGCGCGGCCCCCGCGCCGCGCTCTACCCCAGCCCGAGCTCGCGCATCCTCCGCCAGAGGGTGCTCCGGCTCATCCCCAGCGCCCGGGCGGTCTCGACCCGGCTCCAGCCGTGGTCCTCGAGCGCCTGGACCAGCGAGTCCCGGTCCCGGGCCCGCCCGCTCCGCGCGCCCCGCAAGGCCGCCGGTCCGCCCGGGCCGGGACGTGGCGAGCCCGCCGGCCCGGCGGGGGGAGGCTCCGCCTTCTCGGGGCCGCCCGCCTCGAGGAGCTCCGGGGGGAGGTCCTCAGGCTGGAGGGTCTGCCCCTGGCAGACGGTGGCCGCGAACTCGAGCGCGTTCTCCAGCTCGCGCACGTTCCCCGGCCAGTCGTAGGAGAGGAGGACCCGCACCGCGTCGGGCGAGAGCCGCAGCGCTCGCCCGGTGCGCACGCCGGCCCGCGAGAGGAGCAGCCGGGCGATGGGCTCGATGTCCTCCCGGCGCAGGCGCAGCGGCGGGACCTCGATGGGGAAGACGCGCAGCCGGTAGTAGAGGTCCTCCCGGAAGCGCCCCTCCGCCACCAGGCGGCGGAGGTTCCGGTTGGTGGCGGCGATGATCCGGGCGTTGGTGCGCCGGGTCTGGCTGTCCCCCACCCGCTCGTAGGTGTGCTCCTGGAGGACGCGGAGCAGCTTCACCTGGAGGTGGAGGGGCACGTCCCCGACCTCGTCGAGGAAGAGGGTCCCGTCGCTGGCCGCCTCGAACCGGCCCTCCCGATCGCGGACCGCCCCGGTGAAGGCGCCCCGCACGTGCCCGAAGAGCTCGCTCTCCAGGAGCTCGCCGGGGAGGGCGGCGGCGTTCACCGCCACGAAGGGCCCGCTCCGCCGGGGGGAGTGGGCGTGGAGGATCCGGGCCATCACCTCCTTGCCGGTCCCGCTCTCGCCGGTGATGAGCACCGTCGACTCGCTGTGCTGGAGGGTGTCGATGAGCCGGAACACCCGCGCCATGGCCTGGGAGCGGGCGATGAGCCCGAAGCCGGCGATGGGGCCGCTCGCCTCCATGGTCGACTCGTCCGCCGGGCGCATCACCACGAGGAACTGGGCCTCGGGGTCGCAGACGCCGTGGCGGTCGCGCTGGAGGGGCGCGGCCGAGACCGACATCAGACGCGCCGCCCCGCCCTCGGCCTGGAGCACCGAGCGCCAGCCCTCCCGCTTCTCGCCGGCGAGGAGGGCCCGGCGGAGCGGCCCGTCCGGCCCGAACATCTCGGCCCCGAGGATCGCCTCGACCGGCGAGCCGCGGAGCCGCGCCGCCGCCCCCGGGCCGAGCAGGGTGTCGAAGAGGTCGGAGGCGTAGCGAATCCGGAAGGAGCGGTCGAGCGCCATGCAGGCGCGCCCGAGCGAGCCGAAGGCGGCGTTGACCGCCGAGAACACGCGCTCGTGCTCGGGGCCGGCGGGGAGGCAGGCGGCTGCCGGGAGGGTTCGCTCGTCGGTCGTCATGCCCAGCGTCTCCTCGTGAGACGGGTTGCGACGTTCGAGACGTGCGACGTCGCGGGGCTGCGACATGTCGGAGCCAAGCCCCCGGTTTCTGGGTTCGGGACTGCGGCACGCCGCGCGCATTGGAGCCCCGTAGCGAGAAACGGACCGTCCAGCGCACTGGCCCGGCCCGGCGCCGTTTCCCGTGTGTCGGCAGCCGGTTGCGCGGGGCTGCGACCTTTTCGTGAATCCTTTCGGGAGCGGGCGTCTCACCCAGTCGTCGAAACGCGATGGCCTCGGGCCAGACGGGCGGAGAGCAGATGAAGAGGTCCTGGATCGTGATCGCGGTGGTCGCCCTGGTGGCCGTGGGCGGCGCCGCGCTGGCGCGGGTGCTCCGCGCCTCGGAGGAGCCGCCGCGGCACGCGGCCGGCTTCCAGCGCAGGCTGCGTCCACACTTCGACCACGCGCCGGTGATCTCCGGCCCGCTCGACGGCCCGCAGGCGGTGACCCGCGCCTGCCTCAAGTGCCACCCGCGGGCGGTCGAGGTGATGAAGGGCGCCCACTGGCTCTGGCTCGGCGACGAGGTCGAGGTGCCCGGCCATCCGGGGAAGACCCGGATCGGCAAGAAGAACCTGATCAACAACTTCTGCATCGCCATCAAGGCGAACGAGAAGGGCTGCACCAAGTGCCACGCCG
The DNA here is from genome assembly GCA_035498135.1 of Anaeromyxobacter sp. GTDB lineage: Bacteria > Myxococcota > Myxococcia > Myxococcales > Anaeromyxobacteraceae > Anaeromyxobacter. Next base: position 9,352 of record DATKAL010000236.1, on the reverse strand, counting down.
GCTACGGCTGGGCCGACGACTCCTTCGACTTCAAGAACCCGGAGAACGTCGATTGCCTGGTCTGCCACGAGCACACCAGCACCTACGTGAAGGGGCCGGCCGGCCTCCCCACCAAGGAGACCGACCTCCTGGCGGCCGCCCGCTCGGTCGGCACGCCGGCGCGCGAGAACTGCCTCACCTGCCACGCCTACGGCGGCGGCGGCCAGGGCGTGAAGCACGGGGACCTCGACTCCTCGCTCAACCACCCGGCGGCGGAGGAGGACGTCCACATGGGCCGGCACGGTCTCGCCTGCGTCGACTGCCACGCCGGGCCCGACCACCAGCTCCGCGGGCGGGCCTTCTCGGTGAGCGTCGAGGACGGCCACGGCGTCGCCTGCACCGACTGCCACACCCGCCCCGAGCACCGGGACGCGCGGATCGACGCCCACCTGAAGTCCGTCGCCTGCCAGGCCTGCCACATCCCCACCTACGCCGGGCGGCTCCCCACCAAGGCCTTCTGGGACTGGAGCAAGGCCGGCGACGCCTCGCGGCCGGACGACCCGCACCGCTACCTCAAGATCAAGGGCGAGTTCGTCTACGAGCAGGACGCCGTGCCGGAGTACCGCTGGTTCAACGGCGCCGTCGGCCGGTACCTGCTCGGCGACAAGATGGACCCGGCGAGGCCCACCGCCATCAACACGCTCCTCGGCGGGCCGGGCGACCCGAAGGCGCGGATCTGGCCGGTGAAGGTCCACCGGGCCAAGCAGCCCTACGACACGACGAACCTGATCCTGCTCCCGCCCGTCACCGCCGGGCAAGGCGGCTACTGGAGCGAGTTCAACTGGGACCAGGCCTTCCGGCTCGGCGCCAAGGCCTCGGGCCTCGACTACAGCGGGCACTACGGCTTCGCCGAGACCGAGATGTCGTGGCCCCTCTCGCACATGGTCGCCCCGAAGGAGAAGGCCCTGTCCTGCACCGACTGCCACGGCGAGAGGTCGCGGCTCGACTGGAAGGCCCTCGGCTACGCGGGCGATCCCATCCGGTCCGGAGGTCGTCCATGAGGCGGCTCGTCCCCCTGGCGCTGCTCGCCATCGCCGCCCTCGCCGGGCCGGCGGTCGCGCAGCAGGCCGTGAACCCGATCCACCCGGCCTTCGTCCCGCTGGACGCCGCCGGCCATCCGGTCAAGGCCGGCCCCTTCTCCGAGGAGAAGACCTGCGGCGGCTGCCACGACGTGGCCTACGTCCAGGCCCACACCGGCCACGCCCCCCCGGGCGCGAAGGCGACCTGCGTCCAGTGCCACCTGGACGGCGGGAAGCTCGAGATCCGCCCCGAGCTCCTCGAGGCCGACGGGCGGATGCGCCGGGCGGCGCTCCGCATCGGCGTCCCCCGGGCGGCGAACTGCGCCGCCTGCCACGGCGTGGTGACCGACGCGGCGGCGCCGGTCGCCCTCCCGCCCGAGCTCGAGCTGGCCGGGACGGCGGAGGGAAGGAGCTGGACCCTCACCCTGGGCGAAGGGGCGATCGTCTCCCCGCAGCGGATGTCCGACTCCTTCCTCGACCTCCAGGGGAAGGCCGGGCTCGCCGCCCCCTGGGACGTCCACGCCGCGAAGCTCGTGGACTGCGTCGCCTGCCACTACGCCGCCAACAACCCGGCCCGCACCGACGGCAAGCACGCCAGCCTGCGCTACCTGACCGCCGACCCGCGGCGCCAGACCACCGCCGAGTTCCTCGTCCGGCCCGATCACCGGCTCGCGGAGCAGGGCTGCCGCGGCTGTCACGAGCCGCGGAAGGCCCACGGCTTCCTCCCATACCGCGAGCGCCACCTGGAGGTGCTCGCCTGCCAGGCCTGCCACGCCGCCGGGGCGATGGCCCCCGCGGCCGAGATGATCGACGCCACCGTGGTCACGTCCGAGGGGACGCCGGCGATCCGGTACCGGAACGTCGTGCGCCGCCCGGGCGAGCCGCTCAACGCCGCCGCCGTCACCCCCTTCCAGCCGCTGCTGGTGGAGCGGACGGAGGCCGACGGCGCCCGCCGCCTCGCCCCGGTGAACCCGGTCACCCGCTGGCGCTGGGTGTCCGGCCCGGACCGCAAGGAGGTCCCCTTCGCCCTGGTGAGGCAGGTCTTCCTCGAGGACGGCCGCTACGCGCCGGCGATCCTGGAGGCCCTCGACGTCGACCGCGATGGGCGGCTCGACGAGCGGGAGCTGCGCCTCGACACCGCGAAGAAGGCGGCCCTGGTCGCCGCCCGGCTGGCCGCCGCCGGGGTGGCCGAGCCGGCCATCGAGGGGACGATCTCGCCCCGCCCGCTGGCCCACGGGATCTCGACCCGCGAGCGCGCCCTGCGGGACTGCGACGCCTGCCACGCCGGGACGTCCCGGGTGGCCAGGGACTTCCCCATCGCCGGCTACCTGCCGGGCGGGACCCCGCCGCGGATGGAGGAGAAGCCCCGCGTCGAGCTGGCCGGGGTCCTCGCCCCCACCGAGGACGGCGGGCTGGTGCTCCGGAGCGCCGGGGCCGCCCCGGCCGGCCTCCACGTGCTCGGCTACTCGCGCGAGGGGCTCAGCAACCTCCTCGGCTTCCTCCTCTTCCTGGCGGTGGCGGCCGGCGTGACGGTGCACGGGCTCGCCCGCCTCGCCCTGCGGCGCCGCCGCGGCCCCGCCGGTCACGCCCCGGCCCCATTGGAGAAGGCCTACGTGTTCGGCCGGTACGAGCGGATGTGGCACTGGACCATGGCCCTGAGCGGAGTGGTCCTGATCCTGAGCGGCCTGGCGGTCCACGCGGCCGGCTGGCGCGCCCTCCTCCCCCTGCCCGCCGCGATCGCCGCCCACAACGCCTTCGCCATCGTGCTGATGGTGAACGCGTTCCTCGCCCTCTTCTACCACCTGGTCACCCGCGCCATCCGGAACTTCATCCCCGAGCCGCACGGCTTCCTCGCCCGCGTGCTCGAGCACATGGCCTACCAGTCGCGGGGGATCTTCCTCGGCGGGCCCCACCCGGCCAACGCGGCCGGGCACAAGCTCAACCCCCTCCAGCAGCTCACCTACCTGGCGCTCCTGAACGTCCTCTTCCCCCTCCAGATCGCCACCGGCCTGCTGGTCTGGGCGGTCGGCCAGTGGCCCGAGGTGGCCGCCGCGGTGGGCGGGCTCCGGTACGTGGCGCCGCTCCACAACGCCGGCGCCTGGCTGTTCCTCTCCTTCTTCGTCCTGCACGTCTACCTGGTGACCACCGGCCGGACGCCGGGGGAGCACCTCCAGTCGATGATCACCGGCTACCAGGCCCGCGAGGCGGGCGTGGAGACCCCGTGACGGAGCCCACCATGGCGACCTCCAAGGAAGCGCGTCCCTACCTCAACCCGTACCTGGCGGGCGCGCTGCTGGGCGTGGTGCTCTTCCTCAGCTTCTACCTGACCGGTGGCGGCCTGGGGGCGTCGGGCGCCATGACCCACATCCAGACGGGCGTGCTCAAGTGGCTGGCCGCCGCCCACGTGGACCGGGTGGCCTACTTCGCCGAGATCGCCGGCGGGAGCCGCAACGCCTGGGCCAACACCGCCGTCTACATGCTGGTGGGCTCCGCGATCGGGGGCCTCCTCTCCGGCCTGGCGAACCGCCGGCTCAAGGTCGAGTTCCGCAAGGGGCCGCGCGTCTCCACCGGCGCGCGGGTCGGGTTCGCCCTCCTGGGCGGGGCGCTGATGGGGTACGGCGCCCGCATGGCCCGGGGCTGCACCTCCGGGCAGGCCCTCTCCGGCGGCGCGGTGCTCTCGGTGGGGAGCTGGGCCTTCGCCCTGGCCATCTTCGCCAGCGCCTACGCGCTCGCCTGGTTCCTTCGCCGGCTCTGGACCTGACGGCAGCGCACGGGAGGCACGCACATGGCGCCGTTCGACTTCTCAGCAGCCGGGACGATCGCGAACGCCCTCGTCTTCGGGGCGATCGGGGTGGGCTTCGGGGCCGTCCTCGAGCTGGCCGGCTTCGGGGACACCCGCAAGCTGGCGGGGCAGTTCTACTTCCGCGACCTGGCGGTCCTGAAGGTGATGTTCACCGCCATCGCCGTGGCCGCGGTGCTGGTGGCCGGGGCCGCCTCCCTGGGCCTGCTCGACATGAGCCGGGTCTGGGTCAACCCCACCTACCTCTGGCCCGGGATCGTGGGCGGGCTGATCATGGGCGTGGGCTTCATCGTGGGCGGCTTCTGCCCCGGGACCTCGGTGGTGGCCGCCTCGACCCTCAAGGTCGACGGGATGGTCTTCCTCGGCGGGGTCCTCTCGGGCATCTGGCTGTTCGGCGAGACCGTCTCGCGCTTCGAGCCCTTCTTCATCTCCTCGTACCTGGGGCGGTTCACCCTGGACGAGTGGCTCGGGCTGCCGGTGGGCGCCACGGTGCTCCTGGTGGTGGCCGGCGCCCTGCTGCTCTTCTGGGTGGGCGAGCTCGTCCAGCGGAAGGTCGCGGGCGGCGCCGCCGCCGAGGGGGCCACCCGGCTCCCCCGCGCCTGGAAGGGCGCCGGGGCCGCCGCCCTGGTGGCCGCCGCCGCGCTCCTCGCGCTGCGCGGCGACCCCACCCCGGCGCAGCGCTGGAGCTGGACCACGCCGGCGGTGAAGCGCTCGGTGGAGGAGCGCGGGATCTTCGTCCACCCGGCCGAGGTGGTGGCCCTGAAGAAGGACCTCTCGGTGGAGACGGTGGTGCTCGACCTCCGCGACGAGCACGACTTCAACCTCTTCCACGTGGGCGGCGCCCGGCGGGTGGATCCGGCGACCCTCCTCCGGCCCGAGGAGGTGCAGCGCCTCCTCGACCGCCCCCCGAGCACCGTCACCTTCCTGGCCGGCAACGGGGAGGGGCAGGCGCTCTCCACCTGGAAGGGGCTCCGGGCGCAGGGGGTGCAGAACCTCTACGTGATCGAGGGCGGGATGAACCGCTGGCTCGAGCTCTACCCGGTGCCGGAGTGCGTCGCCTCCCGCGCCGCCGAGGTCGGGCCGGACGCCCTCGCCTGGCGGTTCGCCTACGCCGCCGGCAGCACCCAGCCGGCCTCCTGGCCCGAGCTCCCCGCCTCGCGGGCGTTCCGCAGCCCCTGCGCCGTCGAGGCGGCGGCCGGCCACCCGGCCAGCCACGAGGGGCACGAGGGGATCGTCTGGCCCGCCTACGCCTTCACCAAGCGGGTGAAGCTGCAGAGCAAGGCCGCCGTGAAGGGCGGCTGCGGGTAGCGGAGGGCCGGGCGGACCACTCCCGGCCGGCTCACGGCCTGGCCCGTGCGCCGAACCTCCCGGAGGCCGGCCGGCTCTCACCCGGAGCAGGGCCGGGCCGCGGCGCGCCCGCGGCGCCGGTCCTGCGCCACGGAGGAGGCCGCCATGCCGCTCGAGTCGCTCCGGAGCTGCAGCTGCCGGGAGGCCGGCGAGCGGCTCTCGGAGCTCCTCGACGGCGAGCTCGGCGCCCTGGACCGGGCCCGCCTCACCCTCCACCTGGCGGCCTGTCCGCGTTGCGCGATCCAGGCCGCCGACCTGGCGGAGACCGTCCAGGCGCTCCACCGACGGGGGGGATGGGCCAGCTGCCTCCCCGGCCGCCGGGCGCGGCGGCGCTGAGCGGCGGAGCTCGGCGTCACCCCCGCGCGTCGAGGAAGTCGCGCAGCGCCTGGCGGACCGACTGCTCCACGGCCGGTGGCACCGGGGTGTCCCCCGCCCGCCGGCAGAGGCTGAGCGTGGCGCGGAGCGAGTCGCACCGCCCGCGGCAGACGGCGCAGGTCTCGAGGTGCTTCTCCAGCTCGGCGCAGGTGTTGCCGTCGATCTCCCCCTCCAGGTGACGGGAGAACAGCTCGACCACGTCGCGGCAGCCGGTGCCGGGCGAGGCCGTCTCCGGACCGTGCCCGAGCACCGGGGCGACCCGGTCCCGCACCGACACCCGGGCGCGATGGAGCCGGCTCTTCACCGCCTCCACGGAGAGGCCGAGGATCTCCGCCACCTCGCTGGCCGCCAGCCCCTCGACGTCGCGCAGCACCAGGACCTCCCGGTACATGGGCTCGAGCGCGCCGATGGCCTCGTCGAGGGCGGCCTGGAGCTGGCGCCCGGCGGCGTCTTCCTCGGGCGAGCGCCCCGGGTGCGGGAGCGTGGCCGCCTCCTCGGCGTTGGCCTCCAGCGAGTCGACGTGCGCCGGCGCGAACTTGCTCGCGCGGCGCTTCTTCAGGCAGAAGCTCCGGGCGATGGAGTAGAGCCACGTGGAGACCGAGGAGGCGCTCCGGAACTCGGGCAGGGTCCGGACCGCGGCGATGAGGGTCTCCTGGAGGACGTCGCGGGCGTCCTCCTCGTGCCGGCACATCTTCTTCCCGAAGCGGAAGACCCGCCCCTCGTGACGGGCGAGCAGCTGCTCCAGGGCCTTCCGGTCGCCCGCCCGGGCGGCGTCGACGAGCTCGCGATCCTGATCGGGCATCGCGGAGATCCTTAGCGGAAGGTGCCCGGGCGCACAACCGCCGCGAGGCGCGGGCGCTACCCGTCCCGCGGGCGGCCGCCGGGCGCGCCGCGCTCCTCGGGCAGCCCCGCCGCCCGCCAGGCCAGCATCCCGCCCGCCAGCTGGCGCGCGTCGTACCCCCGCCGCCGCAGGAGCCGCACCGCCGCGACGGAGCGGTGGGCGGTGAGGCAGATCGCGACCACCGGGCGGCCGCGGTCCAGGGCGAGGACCTCGAGGCGGGCGGCCAGGGAGGTCACCGGCGCGTGGAGGGCGCCGGCGATCCGGCCGGCCGAGAACTCGGGGCCGGAGCGCACGTCGAGCAGCAGCGGCGGGTGCGGGCGCCGGAGGGCGCCGAGCAGCTCGGCCGGGTCGACCTCGGGCACGCGCCCGAAGGGGAGCCACCAGGGCAGGTCCATGTCTCACATCCCCGCGAACAGCATGCCCTTGCGGAGGATGAGCACCCCGAAGGCCACCAGCAAGAGCCCCGACGCCCAGCGGACCGCCCGCGGGCGCGAGGCCACCAGGCGGAGGCGCTGGCGCACCGCCTGCGAGCCGTATCCCACCGCGAGCATCGGGACCGCGAACCCGAGCGAGTAGACGAGGAGCAGGGCCACCCCGGAGGCCAGGGTCCCGCGGGCCGCCACCAGGGCGAGCACGCTCGAGAGCATGGGGCCGACGCAGGGGATCCAGACGAGGCCCAGGCTCGCGCCCAGGAGGAGCCCCGACCAGCGCCCGTCGCCCGCCGGCGCGAGCCGCTGCAGCCAGGCGAGCCGCTCGAAGAGGTTCAGGTCGGCGAGGAGGAGCAGGCCGAAGAGCAGGATGAGGACGCCGACCGTCTTCTCCAGGGGCGGCAGGAGCGGGCCCACCGCGGCGCCGAAGAGGCTGGTGAGGACGCCCATGGCCACGAAGCTCGCGGCGATCCCGGCGACGATCAGGGCCGGGCGGGCGCGGTGCTCCTCGGCCGTGCCGGTGACGATCAGCGGCACCACCGGGAGGACGCAGGGGCTCGCGACGCTGGCGAGCCCCGCGCCGAAGGCGAGGGCGACGGCGGGGAGGCCGAGCTCCATCCCGGCCTCAGGGCGCGAGGAGCTGCAGGACCTGGGGCGGCCCCTGGATGCCCGGCGGCGCGCGGCGGAGCTCGCGCCCGGAGGCGTCGGCCAGGAGGAGCTGGGGCAGCGAGCGGATCCCGTACTGCTCGAACCGGGCCAGGTCGGCAGGCGCGGTGGTCCGGTAGTAGACCACCTCGACGCGCCCGGCGAGCGAGCCGGCCATCTCGCGCAGGATCTGGTCCTGGAGCTGGCAGGGCCCGCCGTTCGGGTTCATGAAGAAGACCAGCCGCGGGAGCGCCCCGTTGGCGGCCATCGGCTGCGGCGCGGAGGGAGGCGCGGGGGCCGGCCCGGCCGCGTCGCCCCGCGAGCAGGCGGCGGCACCGAGGATCAGCAAGGCGAACAGCGCGGACGACCACGAGCGGCGGCGCATGCGAGGGCTCCCCGCCGGCGAGGAGCGCCGGCGCACCGTTCGAGCCGGGGAGGGCTCGGAGGATTCTCGGGCGGGAGGCCCGGACCCGGGTCGGAGCCGACCCGGCGGCGCCGGGGCGGCGGGGCCCCGGGGAGCGGGGCCCGGCCGTGCAACCCTCCGGCTTGTACGCCGATTCCCCCGCGGACCCTGGATTCCCCCGGCCGCGGGACGAGGCTCCGCTTGGCACGCCGGCTGCTGCGAAACCGGTCACCCGACGGGCGGGGCGCTGCCGCGCTCGCAGAGGAGGACGGATGATCTCGAGGCTCCGGATCAGCACCCAGATCGCCTTCTCGTTCGGGTTCGCGGTGACGGCCATCTTCACCGGCGGGGCCATCGCGATGATCGCCGTCCGCTCGGTGGCCGGCGCCGCCGCTTCCGGCGCGACGCCCGAGCAGATCTCCTCGCAGGCGACGGCGACGCTCTGGGTGGTGGGGACGTGCATCCTGGTGGTGGCCGCGGCGGTGGCCTTCGCCGGGTTCCGCCTGCTCGGCTCCGTGCAGCGGGGCGTCGGTGGCCTGCGCGACGAGATGTTGCGGGTTCGCGCGGCGGTCTCCGAGGGCCGCCTCGACGTGCGCGCCGACCCGGGCCGCGTCCTGGCCGACTTCCACGTGACCGTGAGCGCGCTCGACGAGGTGGTGAACTCCTTCGCGGCGCCCATCGGCGTCGCCATCCGCCACGGGGAGGAGTGCATCCGAGGCGAGCTCCAGCAGGCGGAGGCAGGCGCGCTCCAGGGCGACTTCAGGCGCCTCATCGAGCTGCTCAACCGCAGCGCCTCCCTGGTCCGCCTGCTGGCCTCGGAGACGGACCGGGTGGCGGGCGCGCTCCAGGAGGGCCGGCTCGAGGCGCGCGCCAACCCCGGGAGCCTGGCGGGGTCCTACCGGCAGATGCTCGACTCCGTGAACCGGGCGGTGGACGTCCTGGTCGGCCACCTGGACGCCATGCCGGCGCCGGCGATGATCGTCGACCGAAACCTCCGCATCCGCTACCTCAACGCCGCCGCCCTCGCCCTGGTCGGCAAGCCCCTCGCCGAGGTGGCCGGCTCGCCCTGCGCCGATCACTTCCGGACCGAAGACTGCGGCAAGGAGCGCTGCGCCTGCTTCCGGGCCATCCGCGACGGCCGGCCGGCGTCGAGCGAGACGGTGGCCCGCCCCCAGGCCGGGACCTTCGAGATCGCCTACGGCGGCGCCCCGATCCGCGACGCCGCCGGCCGGACGCTGGGCGCTCTCGAGACCATCGTGGACCAGACCGCGGCCCGCACGGCGATGCGGAGGGCGGCGGCGGTGGCCGAGTACCAGGAGCGGGCCACGGCCGCGGTGACCTCCGCGCTCCAGGGGCTCGCCCGGGGCGAGGTGGCGGACACCGTGGCGCTCCCACCCGCCGAGGGCGAGGCGGAGCTGGCCCGCAAGCCCTTCGAGACCATCTCCCAGGCGATCG
>DATKAL010000235.1:0-9072 GCA_035498135.1 Anaeromyxobacter sp. | reverse complement strand
CGCCCTCGCGCCCGGGGTGCGGACCCTCGCCGTGCCGCTCTCCGGGATCGCGATCGAGCTCGGCCACCCGGTGGTGAAGAACGTGGTGGCGCTGGGCGCGCTCCAGGCCGCCACCGGGCTCCTCCCGGCGGAGGCGCTGCTCGCCACGCTCCGCGAGGCGCTTGCGCGCAAGGGGTCGGTCCTGGCCCTCAACGAGGAGGCATTCCGCCGGGGACAGCGCGCGGCCGCCGGGGGGTGAGGCGTCAGTTGGCCAGTCCGCCGGAGGGCAGCGGACGCGCCTGGCCCGGAGCGATCGGCGTCGCCTGGTGGTGGACCATCCGCCAGGCCGAGCCCTCGCGGACGAAGACGTTGGTGGCCGCCAGCCGGCCGCCCGCCAGGACCTCGTGGCAGGTGACGTAGGCGACGTCCCCGAGGACGTGGGCCTCGGCCAGGGAACAGGTGATCTCGGGGGCGCTCCCGGACTCGAGGATGCCGCGCCAGCTGGCCAGCACCCGGTCCCGGCCGTCGAGCACATCCCAGCCGGGGTGGATGCAGGCCACCGGGTGCCGCTCGGCCCAGAGGCGGGCCATGGCGGTGGCGTCCCGCGCCGCGAACGCCTGGTAGAACCCGGCGTTCGCCTCCAGCACGTCCAGCTCGGTCGCGCGCGTCATGGTGGGGCGATAGGCGGCGGCGGGGCCCCGGTCAAGCCCGCGTGGGGAGGGCTGCCGCGGCGCTCCGGCCGTCCTGTGGAGACCGGCATGGGCCGGCGCCGCCCGCTCGTGACCCTCCTCGCCCTCGCCACCTGCGCCGCGCGGCCCGTCCCCGGGCCGCGAGGGGAGGAGCCCTTCGATCCGGCCCGGGCCCGGGCCGAGGTCGGCTGGCTCGCGGACCCGGCGAGGACGGGGCGCGGGGTCGGCACCCCCGGCGGCGAGGCGGCGTCGGCCTGGATCGCGGACCGCTTCCGCGAGGCCGGCCTCGCCCCGGCGCTCGAGGGCGGCTACTTGCAGCGCTTCGAGGCGCCCCACCGCGCGACGCTCGGGGAGCGGAACCGGCTCGCCGTCGGCGGCGTCCCGGCGGTGCTCCCCGGGGACTGGCTCCCCCTCGGCTCGAGCGACGACGGCGTGGTCGAGGCCGAGGTGGTGTGGGCCGGCCACGGGATCACCGCGCCGGACCTGGGCTACGACGACCACGCCGGCCTGGACGTGAAGGGGAAGGTCGTGCTCGTCGCCCAGGACTCCCCGCGGGAGGCGGCCCCCGCCTCGGCGGCCCGTCGGCCTGGAAGGCGCGCGCCACCGCGAGGAGGGCCGCCTCCCCGCTGGCGTTGTCGTCGGCGCCGGGGTGCCCTGGCCGACGGCGACCTCGACCTCTACAAGATGCGGCTCGACGGCTCGGGCCTGGTCCGGCTCACGAGCACGCCCGGCTACGACGGGGGCGCGTTCTTCTCCGCCGACGGGAAGCGGATCGTCTTCCGCGCCAGCCGCCCGGAGACCGAGGCGGAGCTGGCCGAGTACCGGGCCCTGCTCGCCCAGCGGCTGGTGCGGCCGCGGAAGCTGGAGATCTACACCATGAACGCGGACGGCTCGGACGTCCGGCAGGTCACCCGGCTCGGCGCGGCCAGCTTCGCCCCCTTCTTCCACCCGGACGGCCGGCGGATCATCTTCGCCTCCAACGTGGGCGACCCCACGGGGCGCAACTTCGACCTCTACCTGGTCAACGACGACGGCACCGGCCTCGAGCGGATCACCACCGACGAGACCTTCGACGGCTTCCCCATGTTCTCGCCCGACGGGAAGAAGCTGGTCTTCTCCTCGAACCGGAACGGCAGCCGGCCGCACGAGACCAACGTCTTCGTGTCGGACTGGGTGGAGTAGGGTCAGGTGGCTTGACCCCGCCCGGGGCGACCGGCGAGTATCCCGGCGCGCGTGGGGCCTGGTCCCCGGGCCGTCACCGTGGGGGTGAAGGGATGTTCTCGTCCGCTTGCCCTCGCTCGTCCTCGCCCTCCTGACCGCCCTCGCGCTCGCCGCTCCCCCCGCCGCCGGGACGCCGGTCGCCGCGCCCGCCTCCGCCAGCGCCTCACCCGGGGAGGAGACGATCGACGTCTCCACCTACCCGCCGGAGCAGCAGGTCCGCTACCTGCTCTTCGAGCGCAAGTGCTCGAAGTGCCACTCCCTCTCGATGGCGCTCGGCTCCGGCGACACGCTGCCCCGCTGGAAGCGCTACCTCGCCCAGATGTCGAGGCGGCCGGAGGCGGGGCTCTCGGAGGCCCAGGGCCAGGAGATCCTGGAGTTCCTCCGCTTCTACGCCGCCCGCCGCGGGGTCGAGTAGCCCCCTCGCCGCGGCGGCCCGAGGGCGCCCGCCCGGCGCGGCCCGGGGCTCGCTCGGGGCGGGGCCCCGAACGGCCCGGTGGCGCGGGAGGGGCGGCCAGAAGACCTCCCTCGGCGCACCGCGGCCAGGGAGGCCTCGGCGCCGGAGGCGCGCACATGGACCCCCTCCTCACCGACGCGGCGGCGCGGGCCGGGCGCTACCTCGAGGCCCTCCCCGGGCGGCGCGTCGCCCCGTCGCCCGGGGCGCTGGCCCGCCTCGCCACGCTGGACGAGCCCCTGCCCGAGGACGGGGCGCCGGCGGCCTCCGTCCTGGCGCTCCTCGACGAGGTCGGCTCGCCGGCGACGATGGCCTCGGCCGGCCCGCGCTTCTTCGGCTTCGTGATCGGGGGCTCGCTCCCGGTGACGGTCGCGGCCAGCTGGCTCGCGGCCGCCTGGGACCAGAACGCCGGGCTGGTGGTCAGCTCGCCGGTGAACGCGGCGCTCGAGGCGGTGACCCTCCGCTGGCTGGCCGGCCTCCTCGGCCTGCCCCCGGCGTGCGGGGGCGGGTTCGTCACCTGCGCCACCCAGGCCAACCTCTCGGGCCTGGCGGCGGCGCGCCACGCGCTGCTGGCGCGCGAGGGGTGGGACGTGGAAGGGCAGGGGCTCGGCGGCGCCCCGCCGCTCCGGGTGGTGGTGGGCGAGGAGGCCCACGTCAGCGTCCTCAAGGCCCTCTCGGTGCTCGGGCTCGGGCGCGAGCGGGTGGTGCGCGTCCCCGTCGACGGCCAGGGCCGGATGCGGGCCGATCGGCTGCCCCCGCTCGATCCCCGGACCATCCTCTGCCTGCAGGCGGGCAACGTGAACACGGGGGCCTTCGATCCCGCCGCCGAGGCCTGCGAGCGGGCCCGCGCCGCGGGCGCCTGGGTCCACGTCGACGGCGCCTTCGGGCTCTGGGCGGCGGCCTCGCCCGCCCAGGCGCCCCTGACGGGGGGGCTCTCGTCGGCGGACTCCTGGGCCACCGACGCGCACAAGTGGCTGAACGTGCCCTACGACAGCGGCCTGGTGCTGGTGCGCGACGCCGCCCACCTCCGCGCCGCCATGTCCACCGACGCCGCCTACCTCCAGCAGGCTGGCGAGCGCGTGCCCTACCAGTACACGCCCGACTTCTCGCGGCGCGCCCGGGGGGTCGAGGTCTGGGCGGCGCTCCGGCACCTCGGGCGCGCCGGGGTGGCGGCCCTGGTCGAGCGGTGCTGCCGCCACGCGCGGCGCTTCGCCGAGGGGCTGTCCCGGGCCGGCCACGAGGTGCTGAACGAGGTGGTGCTGAACCAGGTGCTGGTCTCGTTCGGCGGCGACGCGCGCACGCGGCGCGTGATCGCCGCGCTCCAGGAGGACGGGACCTGCTGGTGCGGCGGCACGGTCTGGCAGGGCCGGACCGCGATGCGGATCAGCGTCTCGTCCTGGGCGACCACGGACGAGGACGTCGAGCGGAGCCTGGAGGCCATGCTCCGGCTGGCGAGGCCGGGCACAGGAGGAGAGCCATGAGAGTCGTGTGGATCGCCGCGGTGGTGGCGTCGGGCCTGCTGCTCGCGACGTTCGGGGCGCGCGGGGCGACGTCCGAGGCGCCGGGCCTGATGGCCATGGCGGCCCGGGCCGGGAAGCCGGTGATCGCCCGCGCCTGGCACGGGAAGACCACCCGCGCGAAGGCGGACGAGTACGAGAAGTACCTGGCGGGGGCGATCACCAAGTTCCCGACCATCCCGGGCAACCTCGGCTACCAGATGATGCGCATCGACGGCGGGCCGGACGGCGACGCCTACGTCGAGTTCCAGGTCATCTCGTACTGGGAGTCGCTCGACGCGATCAAGGGCTACGCCGGCGCCGACATCCGGAAGACGCGCGCCCTGCCCAAGGATCCGGAGTACCTGGTGGACCCCGAGCCCCAGGTCCGGAACTACGAGCTCAAGGTGAACGCCATCCGGCCCTGAGCGCAGGGAGGGCGGGGCGGTTGTCCCCCGTCTTCCACGGCGCGGCTGGACCGGTCGGGACCACGGGACCCATTCGGGGTCCTCGCTGGGGGGCGCCTGCTCGGGCGTGTAACCTGACCGTGAGGTTGCGCCTGCTCGGCCCCGTCACGAGATTCAGGTCGCGCAAGGGGAAACAGGAGATGGGCGAAGAGCAGCGGAACCACATCCGCAACGCGAGGCGCCTCCGGGTGACCATCGGGGCCGGCACCGGGTTCACGCTGGACGTCGGGCCGGGAGGCTTCTGCGCGGAGACGGGACAGGCGCTGGAGCCGGGGGCGCAGGTGATGGGCTCGATGCGGGTGGGCGGCGAGGAGGTCGACTTCGGCGGCCAGGTCGCCTGGGTGAGGCCGGGGATCGCCGGGTCGATCTTGCGGAGGCGGATGGGGATCCGCTTCACCCGCGTCCCGCGGGATCTCCAGCAGCTCCTGTCCGCGCGCTAGAAACGCGAGCGGTCGAGGGGGCCGTCCGGAGGGACTCCGGGCCCCGTACGGCGCGCCTCCGGTCATGGGCGTTGCGGCGGGGTCGTCCTGGAGGACGGAGGCGGTTGCCGCGGGCGGTCCCGGCTCCGGGCGGGCGGCAGCCTTCCCGTTCACCCCGGCCTGGGTGGCGTCGCGGATGAGGTGGCGGTGCCGATGGGGAGGGGCCGCGTGGGCGGAGCCGATTCACAGCGACCTCCGGAAGGCCGCGGCCGAGAGGATCATGGCGACGGCGGCGGTGGCGGTGAGCACCAGGAGGTCGCGGGCGATGGCGGAGAGCCCCGCGCCCTGGACGAGGAGCGTCCGGAGGGCCCGGACCGCGTAGGTGAAGGGGTCGACCACGGCGACGGCGCGCAGCCAGCCGGGCAAGGCCTGCTGCGGGTAGACCGCGCCGCTGGGGAAGAAGAGGAGCGTGTTGAGCAGCATGGAGGCGATGCGCGGGACCATCGGGTCGCCGACCCGCGCCAGCAGGAGGAACATGACGCTCACCAGGGCGAGCGCGGTGAGGGTGATGACCAGGAGCGCCTGGAGCAGCCGGACCGGCTCGAGCGGCGCGGGGACGCCGGAGAGCACCAGGCCCACGAGCGTCAGGACCACCCCCGCGCTCACCGCCTTGATCGCCCCGGAGAGGTTGAAGGCGGCCATCAGCTCGAGCCGGGTCACGGGCGTCACCAGATAGCCCTCGTGGATCCCCAGCACCTTGTCGTCCATGAAGGCGAAGGCGCCGCCCAGCATCACCATGGTGAAGATGGCCAGCACGACGGTGCCGGGCAGGAGGTACTGGACGTAGGGGACGAACGGGTGGAGCTCGACCACCGCCAGCGCCACCTCCGCCGGCAGGCGGGCGGTGGTGACCTGGACCTGGCCGAGCCCGGCCACGAGCTCCTTCAGCGCGCCGGCCAGGGCGGTGGAGACGAAGCGGTCCACGTTGTTCTCGACGAGCGCCACCTGCGGCGCCTGGCGGGCCAGGACGCGGCGGGTGTAGCCGGGCGGGATGATCACCACGCCGCTCACCGTCCCGGTCCGGAGCGCCGCCAGCGCGCCCGCCTCGTCGGCGTAAGGCACGGCCTCGAAGGTCCCGGGCCCGGCGGCGACGGCCTGGGCCCGCTCGCGGAGCCGGAGGGCCTGGACCCCGTGGTCCTCGTCGACCACCGCCACGCGCAGGCCGTGCAGCGTCCCGCCGAAGGCGTACCCCAGCACCGCCAGCTGGAGCAGCGGCCCGAGGATGGTGAAGAGGATGAGGAGGGGGTTCCGGAGAAACCGGATCAGCTCCCGCTCGACCAGCGCCCAGACGTGTCGCATCGCGGTTCCCCGGTGAGCTAGCGCCGGCCCTTGGCGGACATGGCCGGGCTCTCGCGGGCGCTCGGCTCCTGGAGGGCGTCCCGGAGCTGCCGGCCGGTGATCTCGGCGAAGACGTCGTCCAGCGAGGCGTGCTGGACGCCCAGCGACTCGAAGCGGATCCCTTCCGCCTCGGCGGCGGCGAGGAGCGCGCGGAGGGTGGTGGGCCCGTCGGCGGAGGCGATCCGGAAGGCGCGCCCCTCGCCCGTGACCCGCTCCACCGCCGGCAGCGTCCGCAGCCGCTCCGCCCAGCCGGGCGGCGGGTCGGCGAAGCTCGCCTCCACCCGGCTGTCGCCGGGCAGGCGGGCCTTGAGGGCCGACGGGGTGTCGAGGGCCACCAGCTTGCCGTGATCGACGATGGCGATCCGGTCGCAGAGCGCGTCGGCCTCGTCGAGGTAGTGCGTGGTGAGGACCACCGTCAGGTCCTGCTCGGCCTTGAGCCTGCGCAGCATCTGCCAGACGGCGGCGCGGGAGACGGGGTCGAGCCCGGTGGTGGGCTCGTCCAGGAAGAGGATGCGCGGGCGGTGGACCAGCCCCCGCGCGATCTCCACCCGGCGGCGCATGCCGCCCGACAGGAGCTTCACCGGCTTGTCGGCCCAGGCCGTGAGCTGCACCGCGTCCAGGAGCTCGGCGATGAGCGCCGGCTGGCGCCGGCGGGGGACGTCGTGGAGCTGGGCGAAGAGGGACAGGTTCTCCTTCACCGTCAGCTCCCGGTCGCTGGTCATGTTCTGGGGGATGACGCCGATGGCCCGCCGGACGCCGGCGGCCTCGCGCACCACGTCGCAGCCGGCCACCCGCGCGGCCCCGGCGGTGGGTGGGACCAGGGTGGTGAGCATGCGGATGAGGGTCGACTTGCCGGCGCCGTTGGGGCCGAGGAGGCCGAAGATCTCCCCCGGGGCGACCGAGAAGCGGATCCCGTCCACGGCGGCGAAGTCGCCGAACCGCCGGACGAGCCCCTCCACCTCGATGGCGGCTGCGGCGCTCACCGGGCCTCCGGGAGGATCACCTGCACCGTGGCACCCAGGGCCAGGCGGCGGTCGGGGTCGTCGACGTGGAGCCGCACCTCGAAGGTGCGGAGGTCGCGGCGGGTCCGGTCCACGTCGCGCTGGGTGGCGAAGCCGGCGTCGGCGCCGCGGTAGGTCACGACGCCGTCGCGCTCCTCGCCCCAGGGGAGGCGCACCCGCAGGCGATCGCCGGGCCGCAGCCGGTCCACGAGGCTCTCGGGCACGTCGGCGCGGACCCAGAACCGCGCCGGGTCGACGAGCGTCAGGACGGGCTGGCCGACGGCGAGGACCTCGCCCACCCGCGCCGCCCGCACGTCGACCACCCCGGTCACCGGGGCGGTGAGGGTCGCGTAGCCGAGCCGCACCTCCGCCTTGGTCCGCTGCGCGGCGGCGGCCGCCTGCCGCCCGCGCGCCGCGCCCAGCGCCGCCCGCCGCTGCGCGGCCTGCTCGGCGGTGGCCCGTGCCGCCTCCAGGGTCGCGCGCTGCGCCTCGACCTGGCGATCGAGCCCCTCCAGCCGGGCCACGGCGGCCTCCAGGGCGTGGCCGGCCTGGCTCCGCGCCTCCTCGGAGGCGGCCCCGGCCCGGGCCAGGGCCTCCTGGCGCGCCGCCTGCGCCCGCACCTCCGCGAGCTGCGCCGCCAGCGCCGCGCGCTCCTGCTCGGCCGCCGCCACCGCCGCCGCGGCCTGGCGGACCCGCGCCGCGGTCTCCCGCTCCTGGTACCGCACCGCGGCCGCGCCCTCGTCCACCTCGGCGCCGGCGGCGGTGGCGCGCTCCGCCCAATAGGCCCGGTCGGCCGCGAGCTCGGCCGGCTCCAGCTCGGCCAGGACCTGGCCGGCGGCGACGGCGTCGCCCTCCTGCACGTGCAGCCGGGCGAGGCGGCCGGCGGCGGCGGGGGCGACCACCACCTCGTCGGTGGTGACCAGGCCGCTCAGCACCAGCGGCGCGGGCCGGGGGCGCGCGGCCACGGCGAGGGCGGCGGCGGCGAGCGCGCCGGCGGCGAGGGCTGCCTTCTGGTTCCAGCTCCAGCTCATGTGCGACCTCCTGCGGGACGGGACCGGCGCCGCGGCGCCGGGAAGGGGAGCGCGAGGAGCAGCCGGAGCAGCCAGAGCCCGCCGGGGGCGACCGACGCCGCGGGGCGGGGCCGGCGCCGGCGCCGGCCGCGGAGGAGCCGCGGCGAACGACGTATGTGACGAACGGTGTTCGGATCGGGACGAGCGGCGGAGCGGGTCGAGGACCTGGGCATGGCGCGCTAGCGGGCGGGGCGGGCCCCGCGGCGACCGGCGCGCGGCGGGCGCGCGGGCGTGCGGGGACTCTGGAGGATGCCGCTCAGGAAGACGTCGAGCCCCCAGGCGAAGCGCTCGAAGCCGGAGCCGGAGATGAGCTCGTCGCGGGCGGCGTGGATTCGCGGGAACCGTTCCGACCCGACGGTGGCGATGACCTGGGCGACGAAGCCGAGCGGATCGCGGCCGCCCTGCCGGAGGCTCTGCTCCACCGCGCTGCCGGTGATCCAGAGCAGGAGCAGGTCGACGGCCCAGGCGGCGGTGCCCGGATCGACCCCGGCCTCCTCGAGGAGGGAGAGCAGCGCCTCCAGGACGCGGAGCGTGTTGGGCCCGGCGGCGACGGTCCGCATGGCCAGCGTGGCCAGGCCGGGGCTCTGCGCCAGCACGTGGAAGTAGGAGACGAGGACGTCGCGCAGCCGGGCCTTCCAGGGCGCGCCTGGGCGCCCGCCCGTCTCCACCCCCGCCAGCGCCCGGTCGAGCACCAGGGTCTGGAGCTCCAGGAGGTCGTCGACGTACGCGTAGAGGGTCGCGGCGCCGGTGTCGAGCGCGGCGGCCACCTGGCGCAGGCTCATCCCCTCGAGCCCCTCGCGCCGCAGGAGGTCGAGCGCCGCGGCGACGATGACCTCCCGGGAGAGCGGCGCCTTGGCCGGCCCGCCGCGGCGGCTCTTCAC
>DATKAL010000234.1:0-14855 GCA_035498135.1 Anaeromyxobacter sp. | reverse complement strand
CCTGGACCACGGGCGAGTCGAAGGCGCGCCCCACCAGCCGCTTCGCCCCCCAGACCGTCTGCTTCGGGTTGGTGAGGAGCTGCGCGCGGGCGAGGTGGCCGACCACGATCCGGTTCCGCGCGTTCAGGGCGACGATCGAGGGGACGGTGTTGTGCCCCTCCCGCGAGGGGATGACGTAGGGCCGGCCGTCCTTCACCACCGCTGCGCAGGAGTTGGTGGTGCCGAGGTCGATCCCGATGATGAAGCGCGAGGGCTTGCCGATGGCGACCGGGCTGGCGGGCAGCCCCACGTCGAGCCGGGCCGGGCCGGCGGCGAGCTGCTCCACCCGGTGCGGGGCGGAGAGGTCGGCCTGGGCCGGCGCGCGCGGCTCGGGGGCGGGCGTGCTGGTCGGGGCGGCGCCGCGGGGGACCGGGGTCAGCGTCGGCGGCGGGCCGGGCGGAGTGGCCGGGCGGGCCGGCGCCGGGGCGGCGGCTGGAGCGCCCGGCCGCGCGGGCCGGGCCCGGGCGGCGGGCGGGGGCGTGGCGGGCGCCGGGGGCGGCGCGGCAGGGGCCGGGGGCCGGGCGGCCGCGGGCGGCGGTGTGACCGCGGGCGGAGCGGGGATCACCGGCGCCGGGGCGCGGGTGGAGGGCGGCGTGTGGGCGGGGCGGGGGGCGACCGGCGCTTCCTCCGCGACCCCGGGGGCGAGGCCGCGCCGCTCCTTGAGCGTCACCATGCGCTCGACCAGGGCCCGCGAGGCGTCGTCGAGGTGGGTGAACTGGACCCCCATCCCCGGCGACGCGGGCGGGTGGGCGCCGGGATCCTCGGCCCGGATCCAGCGCACCACGCCTTGGCCGCGGATCACCGTCTCTCCCCCCTGGAGCTTGAGCTCGAAGGAGAGGGCGGTGCCGACCGGCCGGGGATCGCGGGAGCGGATGAAGATCCCGCCCCGGGAGAGGTTCATCGCGAAGCGCTCGACGAACTCGTCCACGCTCGCGTACGAGAGCTTGACCTGCAGCCCGACGGGCGTCCGGCCGCCGCCTCGCTTGTCGTGGGGACCCTCCACCGAGCGATTATCCCCACGCGGAGGCCGGGGCGGCAAGCGGGCCGGCGCCGGGGGACCGCTGTGGGCCCGGTGCCCACCCGGCCGCGGGCGGACGGGTGGCGGCGGCCCGGTCCGGCCCGGAATCCGCCGGCTTGGCCGGGCGCCGGGGGCGCCTTGACGGTCCCGGAGCCGGTCGTTTATACGTCCGCATGCTCAACCGCGACGACCTGCGCCTGGCGCTGACGTTCGACGACGTGCTGCTCCTCCCGGCCGAGTCGGACGTGCTCCCGAAGGCGGTCGAGACCGCGACCCGCCTCACCCGCAACATCCAGCTCAACATCCCCATCGTCTCGGCCGCCATGGACACGGTGACCGAGTCCCGGATGGCCATCGCCATGGCCTCGGTGGGCGGGCTCGGCTTCGTCCACAAGAACCTCACCGTGGAGGAGCAGGCCGGCCAGGTGGTGAAGGTCAAGAAGTACGAGTCGGCGGTGGTGGGCGACCCGATCACCGTCGAGCCGGAGGTCCCCCTCCACCGGGCGGTCGCCCTCATGCGGGAGAACGGGATCAGCGGGATCCCGGTGGTGCAGAAGGGGCGGCTGGTCGGGATCCTCACCAACCGCGACCTGCGCTTCGAGAAGAACCTGGAGCAGCGCGTCGAGCAGGTGATGACCAAGAAGCTGGTGACCGCCCGCGAGGGGGTCACCATCGAGGAGGCGAAGGACCTGCTCCACCGGCACCGGATCGAGAAGCTCCTGGTGGTGAACGAGGCCTACGAGCTCCGCGGGCTCATCACCATCAAGGACATCGAGAAGGTCCAGAAGCACCCCAACGCCGCCAAGGACCGGCTCGGCCGCCTGCTCTGCGGAGCGGCGGTGGGCGTCGGGACCGACCGCGAGGCCCGGGTGGCGGCGCTCCTCAAGGCGGGGGCGGACGTGATCGCCATCGACACCGCCCACGGCCACTCCAAGGGCGTGGTCGAGGCGGTCCGCGCCACCAAGGCCAACTTCAAGGGCGTCGAGCTGGTGGCGGGGAACGTGGCCACCGCCGAGGCGGCCGAGGCCCTCTGCAAGGCGGGCGTGGACGCGGTCAAGGTGGGGATCGGGCCGGGCTCGATCTGCACCACCCGGGTGGTGGCGGGCGTGGGCGTCCCGCAGATCACCGCGGTGGACGAGTGCACCAGGGCGGCCGAGAAGTACGGGGTCCCGGTGATCTCCGACGGCGGCGTGAAGTACTCCGGCGACCTGGTGAAGGCCCTGGCCGCCGGCGCGTCCTCGGTGATGATCGGCTCGCTCCTCGCCGGCACCGAGGAGGCGCCGGGCGAGGTGATCCTCTACCAGGGGCGCAGCTACAAGTCGTACCGGGGGATGGGGTCGATCGGCGCGATGAAGCAGGGCTCCCGGGACCGCTACTTCCAGGCCGAGGTGAACGACGCCGACAAGCTCGTCCCCGAGGGTATCGAGGGGCGGGTGCCCTACAAGGGCACGGTGGAGATGAACCTCTTCCAGCTCGTGGGCGGGCTCCGCAGCGGCATGGGCTACCTGGGCTGCAAGAGCGTGGCGGAGCTGCGGGTCAAGCCACGCTTCGTCCGGATCTCGGCCTCCGGCCTGCGCGAGAGCCACGTCCACGACGTGATCATCACGCAGGAAGCGCCGAACTACCGGGTCGACTAGCCCGGCGAGGAGCACCTTGGACATCCACTCGGAAAAGATCCTCATCCTCGACTTCGGGTCGCAGTACACCCAGCTCATCGCCCGGCGGCTGCGCGAGCTCGGCGTCTACTGCGAGATCCACCCCTGCACCATGAAGGGCGAGGCGATCCGCGCCTTCGCCCCGCGGGGGGTGGTGCTCTCCGGCGGCCCGGCCTCGGTCCTGGCCGAGGGGAGCCCGCGCGCCGACCGGGTGGTGTTCGAGCTGGGCGTGCCGGTGCTCGGGATCTGCTACGGGCTCCAGCTCATGGCCCACGAGCTGGGCGGCCGGGTGGGAAACCAGGCCCACCGCGAGTACGGCCCGGCCTGCATCGACGTGAAGGCCTCCTCGCCGCTCTTCCAGGGGCTCCCCGCCCAGCTCGACGTCTGGATGAGCCACGGCGACCGGGTGGAGGCGCTCCCGCCCGGCTTCGAGCCGGTGGCCACCACCGGGAACGCCCCCTTCGCCGCGGCCGAGGACCGGCGGCGGAGGTACTACGCGGTCCAGTTCCACCCCGAGGTGGTCCACACCCCGCGGGGCAAGGACGTGCTCCGCAACTTCGCCCTCGGGGTGTGCGGCTGCTCCGGCACCTGGTCGATGCGCGCGTACGTCGACGTGGCGGTGGAGCAGATCCGGGCCCAGGTGAAGGACGGGCACGTGATCTGCGCCCTCTCGGGCGGGGTGGACTCGGCGGTGGCCGCCCTCCTCGTCCACCGGGCGATCGGCGACCGGCTCCGCTGCATCTTCGTGGACAACGGGGTGCTCCGGTCGGGCGAGCGCGGCCAGGTGGAGGAGGTGTTCGGCCGGATGTTCCACCTCCCCCTGGTGACGGTGGACGCCTCCCGGCGCTTCCTCTCCCGGCTCGCCGGGGTGACCGATCCCGAGCAGAAGCGGAAGATCATCGGCCGCGAGTTCATCGCCGTCTTCGAGGAAGAGGTCGAGCGGCTGGCGGCCCACGGGGAGCGGGCCCAGTTCCTGGTCCAGGGCACCCTCTACCCGGACGTGATCGAGTCGGTCTCCTTCAAGGGCCCGTCCGCCACCATCAAGAGCCACCACAACGTGGGCGGGCTCCCCGAGGTGATGAAGCTCGGGCTGGTGGAGCCGCTGCGCGAGCTCTTCAAGGACGAGGTGCGGCGGCTGGGTCTCGAGCTCGGCCTCCCGGCGCCCATCGTCCAGCGCCAGCCCTTCCCCGGCCCCGGCCTCGCCATCCGGGTCCTCGGGGAGGTCACCGAGGAGCGGCTCGCGGTGCTCCGCAAGGCGGACACCATCGTCCAGGAGGAGATCCGCGCCGCCGGGCTCTACGAGAAGCTCTGGCAGGCCTTCGCCGTCCTGCTCCCGGTGCGGAGCGTGGGCGTGATGGGGGACGAGCGGACCTACGAGTCCACCTGCGCGATCCGGGCGATCGAGTCGACCGACGGGATGACCGGCGACTGGGCGCGCCTGCCCTACGAGCTCCTGGCGAAGCTCTCCTCGCGCATCATCAACGAGGTGCGCGGCATCAACCGCGTGGTCTACGACATCTCGTCGAAGCCCCCGGCCACCATCGAGTGGGAGTAGGTAGGCGCGTCTGCGCCTCGCCTCGCCGCTGCGTCGTTTGTCCGTGGGACGAAGCGGGCTATCATCGGAGCCCACCGGAGGTCCAGGATGCCGTCCCGGCTGCGCCCGCTCCACGCCCTGTCGCTGCTCCTGCTCGTCGCCGCGGCGGGCTGCCAGGACTACAACTTCAACCCGGTCGGCCACTGCCTGATCCAGCCGGGCAGCAAGAGCGTCACCCTCTCCAGCATCTCCACCGCCGACGTCCTCTTCGTGGTGGACGACTCCGGCTCGATGGGCGGCGACCAGGCGGCGCTCGCCGCCAACTTCACCACCTTCGTCGCCAACCTCAACCAGACCAACGCCGACCGGGTGGCGGCCGGGCTCGATCCCATCGACTTCCACCTCGCCGTCACCACCACGTCCGTCTTCTACAACGCGCCCACCACCGCCTCCTGCCGCTCCGACTGCCCCGGGGCGGCCGGGTCGCTGGTCTGCTGCAACACCTCCGGCGGGACCCCGCTCTCCCCCCTCCAGGCGGTCAAGGACTGCGCCGCCGACACGGACTGCACCGGCACCGACAAGTGCCGGACCGACTGCGCCGGCTTCCTCGGCGAGGGGGTCTGCTGCGATCCGACCACCAAGGTGGTGACCGAGACGGTGGCGGTCGCCTGCCAGGCCGCCGGCGCCGACTGCGGCGACCTGCAGAGGCACTACCGGTTCGCGAGCGGCTGCGTCCAGGGCGTCGCCACCGACGGCGCCCTCTTCCCCCACGGCGGGTTCGTGGGGCTGGGGACGAACCCGCGGGTCCTCCACTTCGACAAGGAGCTCTACCCGTCGCCGCCGAGCGCGGGCGCGGTGAACAAGCAGGGCTTCACCTCGGCCCAGCTCGAGGGCTGGTTCGAGCAGAACGTGGTGGTGGGGACCTGCGGCTCGGGCCAGGAGCAGGGGCTCCAGGCCGGGCGCCTCGCCGTCCAGAAGGCCACCGCCACCCCCACGCAGCAGCAGGACACCGTGGACGCGACCGGCAAGCCCTCCGCCGGGACGCCGGCCCAGTGGCCGCACGACGCCTCCAAGATGGTGCTCGTCTTCGTGGGCGACGAGGACGACTGCTCGTCGAAGGAGGACGCCCAGGCCGGCGTGATCCTGAGCGGGGCACCCGGGGCGGACACCTGCGTGGCCGACGCCTCGCTCCCCGCCGCGGAGCGCAAGCAGTTCCCCGTCTCGGACCTGGTCGACTCCTTCTTCGCCCTGGCCAACGGCCGGCCCCTCGGCGCCGCCTTCGTGGTCTCCACCCAGAGCGGGACCTGCCAGGACGACACCTGCACCCCGGGGCAGTGCTGCAGCCTGGACTGTCCGGGCTCGATCGGCGTGTGCACCCGGACCGCCACCTGCGGCGGCCAGGCCGCCGGCACGCGCTTCCTCGACGCCGCCTCGCAGCTCAAGTCCCGCGGCGCCGACGTGGTGGTCGGCTCGATCTGCGGCGAGTTCGGGAACACGCTCGGGCGGATCGCCGACATCGTGAAGCCGCCGGCCGGGCTCGTCCTCCCCACCCAGCCGGCGGGCTCGGACATCACCCAGCTCCGGATCACCACCGCCCAGGGGACCACCCGGAAGACCTGCCGCGGCCCCGCGCCCGCGACCCTGGACGCCACTGGCGCCCGGGCGGCCGGATGGGACTGGTGGTTCACGGCCACGCGCGACCAGGTCACCGACGCGCAGCTCCAGCCCACCGCCCCGAGCACGTTCATCTACATCAACCACACCACCGGCAGCTGCGAGGCCAACCCGGGCGAGACCTACACCGCCGACTACCTCGGGCGTCTGCCGGCGAGTGGCTGCCAGACCCGGGCGGATTGCTACGCCGCCCTGGGCGGTCACAAGGCCAGCCCGACCGACCCCGAGATCTGGACCTGCTTCGCCGGGACCAACGCGGATGGGACCTTCACCGCGCCCACGCCGGCCGCGCCGGGCACCTGCGTCTGCGGCGACGAGGGGTCTGGGTCGTTCTAGCGCCAGTCCGGTCGAGGGATGCCGTGCGGCGCAGCCCCCCAGGGGGCTGGCGATGACGTATCTCGTTGACATGCCGTGAAGTAAGAAACGCTTGCGGGCGGGCCCGGGCATGCTCACGATCTGGGCACCCATGGTCCGCGCCCTGCTGCTGTCCGCCCTCACGCTGGCTCCCGCGTCTGGCTCGCCTGCCGACGAGGCGGCTCCCCAGAAGCCCGCCGTTCCCGCCCCGGAAGCGCCCCGTCAGGGGCTCGAGGCGTTGCTCGCCCAGGTCGACCAGGCCTACGCCCGGCGCGACGAAGCCGGGGCGATGGACGAGATGCGGGCCCGCCTCGACGAGGCCGAGAAGCTCGCCCCGAACGACTACGAGGTGCTCTGGCGCCAGGCCCGCCACTTCTTCTGGCTCTCCGACGACCCCAGCCTCCCGAACGACCAGAAGAGCAAGCTGGGGAAGAAGGGCTGGGACTACGGCGAGCGGGCCATCGCCGCCGATCCGTCGCGGGTGGAGGGCTGGCACTACGCGGCCGCCGGGATGGGGAACTACTCGCTCGGGATCGGGATCTTCCGCGCCCTGGGCGAGGGGATCGAGGGCAAGTTCAAGGACCACCTCTCGCACGCCGAGAAGATCGCGCCCGGCTTCGAGAACGGCGGGATCCAGACCGCCTGGGGACGGTTCTGGTACAAGCTGCCCTGGCCCAAGTACGACCCGAAGAAGAGCGAGAAGGCGCTCCTGGCGGCGATCGGGATGAACCCGGACAACGTCCGCGCCCACGTCTACCTGGCCGACCTCTACAGGTCCGAGCACCGCTCGAAGGACGCGCAGGCCGAGCTGGCGCGTGCCGCCGAGGGCGAGCCGGGGCGCTACGACGCGCCCGAGGAGCGGCGCTGGCAGGCGGTGGCCCGGCAGGAGCTCGCCAAGCCATGACGGGAGGGAGCCCGATGATCGCCGAGGCGGAGCTGGGGAAGGGCGCGCCGCCGGCGCGGAACGTGGTCTCGATGTTCGAGGCCCAGGCGGCCGCGAGCGGGGATCGACCGGCGGTGAAGCACAAGCGGGACGGCCGCTGGGCGGACGTCTCCTGGGCCGAGGTGGCGCGCCGCGCGCGCGACGTGGCGGACGGGCTGGCGGCCTTCGGCCTCCGAACCGGGGACCGGGTGGCGATCCTGGGCGACACGAACCTCGAGTGGATCCTGGCCGACCTCGGGATCCTCGGCGCCGGCGGGGTGACGGCCACCATCTACCAGTCGAATACGCCCGAGGAGTGCCGCTACATCCTGGCCGACTCCGGGGCGCGGCTGGTGTTCTGCGACACGGCCGCCCAGGTGGCCAAGGTCCGGGCGGTGAAGGGCGCCCTCCCGGAGCTGGAGGGGATCGTCCGGGCCCAGGGGCCGGCGGCGGACGGGCTCGAGCGCACCCTCGCCGACCTGGAGCGCGCCGGCGCGACCTGGCGCACCTCCCACCCCGACGCGCACGCCGCCCGGCTGGCGGCGATCGGGCCGGACGACGTGGCCACCCTCATCTACACCTCGGGGACGACCGGCAACCCCAAGGGCGTGATGCTCACCCACGGCAACTGGGTCTACGAGGCCCTCGCCGTCGAGGAGCTCCGGATCATCGGCCCCGACGACGTGGTCCTGATGTTCCTCCCCATGGCCCACTCGTTCGCCAAGGTGATCGAGGCGGTCTGGTTCAGGACCGGGGCGACGGCGGCCTTCGTCGAGTCGCTCGACAGGATCATGGACAACGCCTCCGAGGTCCGGCCCACCGTCATGCCCGCGGTGCCGCGGATCTTCGAGAAGGCCTACAACACGGTGGTCTCGAAGGGGCTCGCCACCCCCGGGCTCAAGGGGAAGCTCTTCCAGCTCGCCCTGGAGAGCTTCGAGGGCTACGCCACCGCCCGGGAGCAGGGGAAGCCGTACTCCTCCTTCGGCCTGCTGGTCGGCCGGAAGCTCGTCTTCCCCAAGCTGTCGGCCACCCTCGCCGAGCGGTTCGGCGGGCGGATGCGCCTCTTCGTCTCCGGCGGCGCGCCGCTCTCCCCCAAGATCGCCCACTTCTTCGACCTGCTCGGCTTCAGCATCCTGGAGGGCTACGGGCTCTCGGAGACCTCCGCCGGGACCTTCGTCAACCGCCCCGGCAAGGCCCGGATCGGCACCGTGGGGCCGCCCGTCCCGGGGACCGAGGTGCGCATCGCCGAGGACGGGGAGATCCTGGTGAAGGGGCCCGGGGTGATGAAGGGCTACTACAAGAGCCCGGCGGCCACCGAGGAGGTGCTGAAGGACGGGTGGCTCGCCACCGGCGACATCGGCCACGTGGACGAGGCCGGCTGCCTCCAGATCACCGACCGGAAGAAGGACATCATCGTCACCGCCGGCGGGAAGAACGTCGCCCCGCAGAACCTGGAAAACGAGCTCAAGACCGACCCGCTCGTCTCCCAGGTGATGGTGCACGGCGACCGCCGGAAGTTCCTCTCTGCCCTGGTGACGCTCAACGAGGAGAACGCGCGCCGGTGGGCGTCGGAGCACGGGCTCCCGGCGGGCGAGGGGCTCCACCAGGACCCGAAGATGCGGGCCCGGATCCAGGAGTCGATCGACGCCCTCAACGCCAAGCAGGCGAGCTACGCCACCATCAAGAAGTTCGCCATCCTCCCCCGGGACTTCACCCAGGAGACGGGCGAGCTCACCCCCACCCTGAAGGTCAAGCGCAAGGTGGTCACGCAGCGGCACAAGGCGCTGCTCGACGCCTTCTACGTCGAGTGACGGGCCAGGGGCCATGGCGAGGGACGAACGCCTGCGCGTGCTGCTCGTCGAGGACGACGACGAGAACCGCGAGCTGATGGCGGAGGTGCTCACCGCCTCCGGCTACCTGGTGCTCCCGGCGGCGAGCGGGCAGGACGGGCTCAAGATCCTGGCCGAGCACTCCATCGACGTGGTGGTCACCGACGTGGGAATGCCGGGCATGGGCGGGCTGGAGATGGCCCGGGCGGCCAAGGCGATCGCCCCCGCCGTCCCGGTGGTGATCGTGACCGGCTGGGGCGAGCGGGCCGACGTCTCGCAGGCGCGGGGGCGGGAGGCCGACGTGGTGCTGGTGAAGCCGGTCGACCCGGACGCGCTCGCCGCGGCGGTGGGCGAGGCGGCCCGCGCCCGCGGCCGGGTCCCGCCCGCTTGACAGCCCGGCCGGCCGCCAATACGTTGCCCCCCGATTCACGAATCGATCCACGAGCGGGGTACGCGACGATGGGCGAGCCAGCGAGCAGCGTGAAGGACGTCTTCGAGCGCCACATCCCGGGGAAGCTCCAGGCCAAGCCGGACGTCGTCCAGAAGATCAACGCCGTCTACCAGTTCGACATCTCCGGGCCGGACGGCGGCAAGTGGTCGGTGGACTGCACCGCGCCGGGCGGGAAGATCGCCGCCGGCGCCGTCGCCAACGCGAAGTGCACCGTGGCCGCCACCGACCGGGACTTCCTCGCCATCGTGAACGGGAAGCTCAACCCGCAGATGGCCTTCATGTCGGGCAAGCTCAAGATCCAGGGCGACATGGGGCTCGCCATGAAGCTCCAGCTGATCCTCGGCTGAGGCGCGGCCGCACGCCGGGGAGGGCGGGTGGACGCGCTGCCGCTCCAGGGCCTCCGGGTCCTCGATCTGACGCGGCTCCTCCCGGGCCCGTTCGCCACCCTGGTGCTCGCCGACCTCGGGGCGGACGTGGTCAAGGTCGAGGACCCGCGCGGCGGCGACGGCCTCCGCTGGATCCCGCCGCTCGCCGGCGCGCAGTCCGGGGCCTTCCACGCCCTGAACCGGAACAAGCGCTCCCTCGCGCTCGACCTCGCCCGGCCCGAGGGGGCGGAGGCCTTCCTCCGGCTCGCCGCCCGGGCCGACGTGGTGATCGAGTCCTTCCGGCCCGGCGTGCTCGAGCGGCTCGGGGTCGGCTGGCCGGCCCTCCGGGCGCGGAACCCGCGGCTCGTGCTCTGCTCGCTCACCGGCTACGGCCAGGACGGACCGGGCGCCGGCCGGGCCGGGCACGACCTCGACTACTGCGCCGTCTCGGGCGTGCTCGCCGCCAACGGGACGCCGGAGCGGCCGCTGCCGCTGGCGGTCCAGGCGGCCGACCTGGGGGGTGGGGCCTGGCCGGCGGTGGCCGGGGTGCTGGCTGCCCTGCTCGGGCGGGCCGCGGACGGGCGGGGGCGGCACGTCGACGTCTCCATGGCCGAGGGGACGCTGGCGCTCCTCTCCCTGCCGCTGGCGATGTCCTGGGCCCGCGGGACCCCGCTCCGGCGGGGCGCCGAGCTGCTCTCCGGCGGCGGGGCCTGCTACGCGGTGTACCGCACCCGCGACGGGCGGTTCGTGGCGCTGGCCGCGCTCGAGCCCCGGTTCTTCTCCGCCTTCTGCGAGGCGGTGGGGCGCCCCGAGCTCTCCGAGCGCCAGCTGGAGGGAGGCGGCGCCGGTCCGCGCGCCGAGCTGGAGGCGATCTTCGCGGCGCGCACCCGGGACGAGTGGGCGGCCTTCGCCGCCGAGCACGACGTCTGCCTCGAGCCGGTGCTCGAGGGGGAGGAGCCGCGCGCCGAGCCGCGGCTCGTTGCCCGCGGCGCCTTCGTGGAGATCGACACTCCCTGGGAGGGGAGGGCGATGCCGGGGGTGGCGAGCCCGGTCCGGATCCGGGGGGCGGCGGCGCCGCGCCGGCCGGCCCCGCGCCTCGGGGAGCACGGCGAGGCGGTGCTGGCCGAGGCCGGCTTCCCTGCGGACGAGATCGCCGCCCTCCGCGCCCGGGGGATTCTCGGCGGGTGAACGGTGAATCCCCCCGGTCAGAGGCGGTGCGAACTTCCCGTTGACAGGTGCGGGACGGGGCGCCAATGCTCCGCGACCATGCGCGTCCTCCTCGCCACCGGGATCGCGATCTTCCTGATCGTGGCCGCCGGGGCGCCCCACGTCCACGGGGCGCGCGGCGCGCAGGACTGCGCGGTCTGCGTGGCCCGGGCGGCGGAGCCGCTCGGGGACCCCACCACGGATCTCCAGCCGATCCGCGCCTTCGCGACGCCGATCCCTCCGGCTCCCGGCCTCGCGCCGGTGCACGGCGCCCCCCTGGGCGCCATCCCCGGGCAGTCGCCGCCCACGGCCTAGCGAAGAGACGTTCGCCGCCCCCGCGGCCGCCAGGATCGCTGCCCCGGGGCATGGACGCATCCCATCGCAGGGCGCGCCTCGTCGCGCGCCGAGGTCGTTTCGCATGCGCATCGAGCTTGCCGCGGCGGCGCTCGCCGTCCTGTCCGCGGTCCCCATCCCCGGCCGGGCGGAGCCGGCCCCCTCCGCGCCCGCCGCGGCGAGCGCCGCGGGGGGCTCTCCGCCCGGCGCCCCGGCCCAGGGCGACGCCGAGAGGAAGAAGCTCGAGGAGGAGATCGCCCGCGAGCTGGGCACGGCGAGCCCATCCCTCGCCGCGCGGCCGCCGGCGCCGGCCCCCGCGGCACCGGTGGCCACCTCCGCGCCCCTCGGCGCCGGGGGCAGCCCCTACGCCCGGGTCCTCCTCCTCCCCGACATCAGCGCCATCGGCTCGGCGGGCGCCGCCTACGACAGCTACGACGTCGGCGCCTACTCGCCGCGCGAGAGCCCTTACTCGCCCAAGGACCGCCCCGATTTCTTCCTCGAGGAGGTGGAGCTCGGGCTCCAGGCGGTGGTGGACCCCTACGCGCGCGCCGACTTCTTCCTCTCCTTCGGGCCGGACGGGGCGAAGGTGGAGGAGGGCTACCTCACCACCCTCTCGCTCCCGGACGGCCTGCAGATCAAGGCCGGGCAGATCTTCAGCCCCTTCGGCCGCCAGAACCAGCAGCACCCGCACATCTGGGACTTCGTGGACGCCCCGCTGGCCCGGAATCGCCTCCTCGCCAGCGACCAGCTCGCCGGGCCGGGGGTCGACGTCGCCTGGCTGATGCCGCTCCCCTGGTTCGCCGAGCTGCACCTCGCCGGCCAGGACACCGCCCCGTTCACCGGGGACACGAACGAGCTGACCGGCCTGGCCCGCCTGGTCCAGTTCTTCACCCTGGGCGACGCGACCTCGCTCGGGGTGGGGCTCTCGGCGGCGCGACGGCACGAGGGGCCGAACGGCGCGGCGCGGGACCTCGGCGGCGCGGACGTCTACCTGCGCATCCGGCCGCTCAACACGCGCTCGTACCTGGCGGTGCAGGGGGAGGTCTACCTGCGCAAGCTCCGGGGCGTGGAGGGGGAGGACCCGTCCACCGAGCACGCCTGGTGGACGCAGGCCTTCTGGCGGCAGGACGCGTACTGGGGTTACGGGGTGCGCTACGAGCAGGCCCCGTCGGCGGGGAGCGCGCCTCCCGGGACCGAGCAGCGGCTGGGCGGGGTGGCGACCTGGTTCCCCTCCGAGTTCCAGCGGCTCCGGCTGCAGCTCTCGTGGGACCGGCTGCCGGGCGGGAAGGGCGGGCTGGAGGCCCTCCTCCACCTCGAGTTCGGGATCGGCGCGCACGGCGCGCACCCCTTCTAGGAGCGAACATGCGACGAACGACGAGGACCGTGGGATCCCGGCGGCCAGGCGCGCGACGGTACGGCGCGCGCGGCGCGGCGCTGCTCGCCCTGGCGGTGGCGCTCGCCCTGCCGGCCCGCGCGGCGGCGTTCAAGGTGGTGACCACCACCGAGGGGCTGGCGGCGCTGGCCGGCGAGGTGGGGAAGGGGAGGGCGGAGGTGGAGAGCCTCTCCCGCGGGGTGCAGGACCCCCACTTCGTGGACGCGAACCCGATGCTGGCGGTGAAGCTCCGGAACGCCGACCTGCTGGTGGACGTCGGGCTGGAGCTGGAGATCGGCTGGCTCCCCCCGCTGGTGAACCAGTCGCGGAACCCCGACATCCAGCCGGGCGGCGCGCACCGGCTCACCGCCGCGAGCGCCATCACCGTGCTCGACGTGCCCACCGGCCCGGTGGACCGGAGCCTGGGTGATCTCCACCCGGCCGGGAACCCCCACTTCCTCACCGATCCGCGGCGCGCGCTCCAGGTGGCGCGGGCGATGGCCGAGCGGCTGGCGGCGCTCGATCCCGGCGGCGCGGCGACCTACCGGGCGAACCTGGCGGACCTCGAGAAGCGGCTGGGGGCCGACATCAAGCGCTGGGAGGCCCAGCTCGCGCCGGCGAGGGGCAAGAAGGTCTTCACCCAGCACCGGACCATGACGTACTTCTTCGACTGGAGCGGGATCGTCTCGGCGGGGGAGATCGAGCCGCGCCCCGGCGTGCCCTCGCCGCCCTCGCACCTGGCGGAGCTGGTGGGGATCGCCCAGCGCGAGGGGGTGAAGGCGGTGCTGGTCGAGGACTACTACGACACCAAGTCGGCCGAGGTGGTGGCGCGCCACGCCGGGGCGAAGCTGGTGCTGATCCCTGGCGACGTGGGGGCCGAGCCCGGCCTCAAGACCTACGAGCAGTACATGGACTCGGTCGTCGGGCGGATCGCGGGAGCGCTCCGGTGAGCACGCCCCTGGTGGCCCTGCGGGGCGCGGCGGTCGGCTACGGGCGGCGCCCGCTCCTCTCGGGCGTGGAGCTGGCCGTGGTGCCGGGCGACTTCCTGGCGATGGTCGGCCCGAACGGCGGGGGGAAGACCACCCTCCTCCGGGCCCTGCTCGGCTCGCTCCCGCTCCTCGCCGGCCAGCTGGAGCGACCGCGGTCGGCGCGGATCGGCTACGTGCCGCAGCGCGATCACGTCGACACCATCTGGCCCTTCACCGCGGGCGAGGTGGCGCTGATGGGCCGGGTGCCCTTGCTCGGGGCGCTGCGGCGGCCCGGCCCGGAGGACCACGGGGAGGTGCGGCGGGCGATGGCCCGGGTGGGCGTGGAGCACCTGGCGAGGATGGCCTACGGAGAGCTCTCCGGCGGGCAGCGCCAGCGCACCCTCATCGCCCGGGCGCTCGCCGCCGACCCCGAGCTGCTCGTGCTCGACGAGCCGACCAGCGGCATGGATCCGGCCGCCGAGCTGGCGACCATGGACCTGCTCCGGGACCTCCACGCCGGCGGACGGCTGGCGATCGTGATGGTGTCCCACCGGCTCGAGGCGGTGGCGAACTACGCCCGGACGCTGGCCTTCGTGGACAAGGACCGGAGCCTGTTCCAGGTGGGGCCGCTCGAGGAGATGCTCCGCCCCGAGGCGCTCGGGACCCTCTACGGACGGCCGGTGACGGTGCGGGAGCTGGACGGGCGGCGGATCGTGTATCCGACCGAGGGGAGGGAGGGGCGGTGAGCGCCTGGAACGAGTTCCTCGCCGCGCGCGAGATCTGGATGGTGCCGCTCACGGCCTCGGTGCTGGCCGGAGCGCTCCTCGGCGCGCTCGGCGTCTACGCGGTCCTGCGGCGGATCGTGTTCGTCTCCGCCGCGCTCACCCAGCTCTCCACCCTCGGGCTGGTCACCACCCTGCTGGTGGAGGAGCGGGTCCACATCGAGACCGAGCACCCGGTCGAGCAGCTGGCGGTGGCGATCGCCTTCTCGGTGGTGGGGGCGCTGGTGCTCGGGGCGCTCCGCATGCGGCGGCTGCCGGCCGAGGGTGGGGTGGGGGCCGCCTGGGTGACCGCGTCGGCGCTGGTGGTGCTCGGCGCGAGCAAGCTCGTCCACGCCGCCCACGACCTGGGCGGG
>DATKAL010000233.1:0-14326 GCA_035498135.1 Anaeromyxobacter sp. | reverse complement strand
GGACGCGGACCTGGAGGCGGGGAGGCTGGTGGAGGTGCTGGAGGACCACCCCTTCCCCGAGCGCGGCATCTACGTGCTCCACACCCACGGGCGCCACGCTCCCGCCAAGGTCCGCGCCTTCGTGGAGTTCGCCGTGGAGCGCCTGGGCGACCGAGGAGCGCCTCCGCGGCTCGCGGCCGCGCGGCCGCCCCCCACCCACCACTGAAACCTGGAAACCCGCCCGCCCGTCGGCTAACGGTCGGGCATGCCCGCCGACCCCGCCGCCCTCTCCCGCACCCTCGCCACCGCCATCCTGGGCCTCGACACGCTCTGGGGGGGCGACGTGACCAGCCCGTCCGGCACCGGCCGCTTCATCGCCGACTCCTGGTTCTCCGACGAGCCCCTCCCCGAGGCCCACCGCCACCCGGCGGCGGCCCGGCTGCGGCAGGCCGGGGGCGTCGGCGCAGAGGCGCCGGACCTCGCCGCGGTGGACGCCTACCTCTCGGCCGTCGACGTCCCTGGCGCGATCGCCGACCTGGCCGCGGCCGGCGCGGCCCGCCGGGACCTCCGGGGCGCCTACCTCGAGGGGCTGGCCGGCTCCCTCCAGGTGATGTGGGAGCTCGTCCGGGAGCGGACCGGCCGCGGGCCGGCGGTCCCCTACGAGCGCTGCGTGCGGGCCTCGATCGGCGCGGCGCCCGGACCCTCGCGGCCCGAGGAGCGGCGGCGGCGGGTGGCCGAGCTCCTCGCGGCGGCCGGCTACCCCTCCTCCGCCCCCGACGGCCTCCTCGCCGCGGTGGACGCCTGGCGCCGGGATCGGATCGTCGCCCCGAGATCGATCCCGCTCCTCGCCGGCGCCCTGGTGGCGCAGCTCGACGCCCTGGCGCTCCGCCACGTGGTGCCCCACCTCCCCCCGGCGCTCCGGGAGATCCCGCGGGCCAACGTCCGGTTCCTCTCCATCGCCGACGCCTGGTTCTCCGGCTCGATGAACTACCTCGGGCGGGCGCGCCGCCCCGACGGGACCCCGGAGTACGAGGCCACCTACGAGGTGAACGCCTCGCTCCAGATCTCGGCCCCGGAGCTCGTGGACCTGGTGGCGCACGAGGTGGTCCCAGGGCACGTCACCACCTTCGCGCTCCTCCAGGCGCTCCACGCCGGCGGCGCGCTCGGGTTCGAGGCGACGGTGCTCACCATGAACACCCGCGGGGCGGCGCTCTCCGAGGGGATCGCCAACGCCGCCCTCCTCCTCGCCCACGGGGTCACGGCGGTCGAGGAGCTTCCCGATCCCGATCTCCAGCTCGGGATGCTCCTGGCGCTCCTCCAGGACGACGCCAAGAACCAGGCCTCCTGGCTCACCTGGGGGGAGGGGGCGCCCCAGGACGAGGTCGCGGCGGTGCTGCGGCGCGAGTTCCTCTGCTCGGAGGAGCGGGCCGCAAAGCTCTCGGGGTCCTGGGGGAGGCACCCCCTCAACGGCCGGATGTACCTGCCCTGCTACCGGGCCGGGACGGAGAAGCTCCTGGCGCTCCTCCGGCGCCACCCGGCCGCCGAGCTCGTCCCGGCGCTCTACGGCGCCCGGGGGCTCGTGGACGTGGTCACCATCGACCGGGTGCTGCCTCAGTAGATCTTGTAGCCGCCGACGAGCAGCAGCTGGAGCTCGCCCCGGCCACCCGGGAGCGGGGCGCCGCCCGAGCCGCCGCGCCAGCCGAGCCCGGTCTGCACGCCGAGGGTGAAGTCGCCGTAGAGGGGGACCTCGTAGGCGACCGCGGCGTTCGGGGAGAAGAGGAGGCCACCCCCGCGCCGGGTGGTCACCACCAGGGGCAGGGCGAACGCCATCGACAGGGTCCCTCCGGCGGTGTGGCGGGAGAGCTGGAGCGCGGGCCCGAGCTCGATCCCCCGGTCCTCGAGGTTCCCGGAGTGGGCCCAGGTGCTGCCGAGGTCTGCGTACCAGGAGAGGGTCAGCCTGAGCGCGACGTCGAAGGAGCCGGTCCGGCCGAGCGCCCGCCGGTAGAGGCCGCCCAGGCGGAGCTCGGTGAACGCCCAGTCGAAGTCGGCGAGGAGGCCGAGATCGTCCTTGGCCGTCACCCCCTGCGCCCAGCGGAGCCCGATCGAGGACCACCCGCCCTCCGCGAGCAGCGCGGAGCCGCCCCCGAGCGCCTCGCCCGAGAGGAGGGAGAGCTGGCGCGGGGCGGGATGAGGGGCGGGCTCGGCCGCGGCGGGGGCGCCGGTGGCGGCGGCCGGGGCCGGGGCGGCCGCCTGCCCGGCGGGGGCCGGCGTGCCACCGGAGGGCGGCGGAGCGGGCGGGGCGGCCGGCTCCGGTCCCGTGCCTGGCTTCCGCGGCAGGGGCGGGTTCTGGGGTGGCTCCTCCGGTCCCTGGGCCTGCGCCAGGAGCGATCCGGGGACGGCCGCGCCGGCTGGCGGGAGCGCGGGCGAGCCGGACAGGGCGAGGAGCTGCAGCGCGAGCGAGGCGAGCATGGGTGGGGAGTCCTCCGCGCGGCGGATTCTAGCCGCCGCCTCCCCTGTTGACACCCTCGTCACCTGCGGCTAATGAGGAGGCCCCTCGCCCAGGTGGCGGAACTGGTAGACGCACCAGATTCAGGGTCTGGCGGCCTCAAAACCGTGGAGGTTCGAATCCTCTCCTGGGCACTCGGCGCCGGCGGGAACACCCGCCGGCGCCGTTTCCTTTCCGGCCCCTCGCCGCGGGCCGGCCGGGCGCCCGGGGCGCCCCGTCCGCCGCGGTCCCCCGCTTGACCGGCGGCCCCGGGTGCATGATTATTCAGCGCCATGCATGCTCATCCGGCCGCGATCGTCGGCGCCTCCGGCTACACCGGGCTCGAGCTGACGCGCCTCCTCGCCCGGCACCCGCGGGTCCGGCTCGAGGCGCTCTACTCCGACCGCTGGAGCGGCGAGCGCGCCGGCGACCGCCTCCCCCTCGACGGCGCGGCGGCGGCGCTCGCCTACCTGCCGCTCGGCGAGGCGGGGAAGGCCGAGGCCGAGCTGGTGCTGCTCGCCACGCCCGCCGAGGTGTCGGCCGAGCTCGCCCCCAGGCTGCTCGCCCGGGGCGCCCGGGTGATCGACCTCTCCGGCGCCTTCCGGCTCGCCGACCCGGCCGCCTACCCGCCCTGGTACGCGTTCGCCCACCCCGCCCCCGCCCTCCTCGCCGAGGCGCGCTACGGCCTCCCCGAGCTGGCCCGGGCCGCGCTCCCCGGCGCGCGCCTGGTGACCAACCCGGGCTGCTACGCCACCGCCATCGCCCTGGCGCTGGCGCCGCTGATCCGCTCCGGGCTGGTCGCGCCCGAGGGGGTGGCGGTGACCGGGCTCTCCGGCGTGTCCGGGGCGGGGCGAAAGGCCTCCGAGGACTACAGCTTCGTCGAGGTGGCCGACGACCTGCGCTGCTACCGGCTGGGCAAGCACCAGCACGTCCCCGAGATCGAGCAGACCGTGGCTCGCTACGCCGGGGCCTGCGGCCCGATCTCCTTCACGCCGGTGCTCGTCCCCATCCGGCGCGGGATCCTGGCCACCGCCACCTTCCGGGCGGGCAAGGCCACCCAGGCCGACCTCCAGGCGGCGCTCGGGTCGGCCTACGCCGGCGAGCGCTTCGTGAAGGTGCGGGCGGCCGACAAGGTGACGGTGAAGGACGTGGTCCAGACCAACCGCTGCCACGTCGGGGTGGCGCTCGACGCCCGGGCCGGGGTGGCGGTGGCGGTCTCCGCCATCGACAACCTGCTCAAGGGGGCCGCCGGCCAGGCGGTCCAGGCGATGAACGTGGCGCTCGGGTGGCCGGAGGAGACCGGCCTCGAGCACCTGGGAGGGTGAGGTGCGGATCCCCAAGGGCTTCCGGTTCGGCGGCGTCGCCTGCGGGCTCAAGCCCCAGCGGCGCGACCTGGCGCTGGTGGTCTCGGACCACCCGGCCGCGGCCGCCGGCGTGTTCACCATCAACAAGGCCGCCGCCGCCCCGGTCCTCGACGGGCGCCCGCGCGTCCCCGCCGAGGGGATCCGGGCGATCGTGGCCAACTCCGGGAACGCCAACGCCCTGACCGGCCCGGCCGGCCTGGACGACGTCACCGTCGTCCGGACCGCGGTGGCCGACGCGCTCGGCGTCCAGAAGCGGGCGGTCCTCACCGCCTCCACCGGGGTGATCGGGGCCCGGCTCCCGGCCATGAAGATCGTCACCGCCCTCCCGGCGCTGGTCGAGCAGCTCGGCGACCACCCGGACCTGGCGGCCGAGGCGATCATGACCACCGACACGCGCCCGAAGATGGCGGCGCGCGAGGTGACCCTGGGAGGGAAGGCGGCGGTGCTGGCCGCCATCTGCAAGGGCTCCGGGATGCTCGCCCCCCAGCTCGCCACCACCCTCTGCTTCATCGTCACCGACGCCGCGGTGACGCCGCGGGCCCTCCAGGACGCGCTCGCCCGCTCGGCGAAGAAGACCCTCGACATGGTGACGGTGGACGGCGAGATGTCCACCAACGACACCGTCTACGCCCTCGCCAACGGGCTGGCCGGCAACCCGCGCATCCACGAGCCGGGGCCGGACCTGGAGCGGCTCGAGAACGCCCTCGCCGACCTGCTCGGCGAGATGGCCCGGGCCATGGCCGCCGACGGCGAGGGCGCCACCAAGATGCTCGAGGTGGTGGTCTCCGGCGCGCCCAGCGAGGAGGCGGCCCGGGACTGCGCCCGGGCGATCGCCTCCTCCCCCCTGGTGAAGGCCTCCCTGTTCGGCGCCGATCCGAACTGGGGGCGCATCCTCTGCACGGTGGGGGCGCGCGCCGGCGCCGCCCCCTGGCCCATCGACCCGTACAAGGCGCGGGTGGTGCTCCAGGGCGTGCCGGTCTTCGGCGGGGGCGCCCCCATCGAGTTCGACCGCGAGGCGATGCGGGTGCGGATGCGGGAGAGCCGGGTGGACGTGCTGGTGGAGCTGGCCGACGGGGAGGCCCGGGCGGCCGCCTGGGGCTGCGACCTCTCCTACGACTACGTGAAGATCAACGCCGACTACACCTCGCTCATCGTCCAGAAGGCGGACGGGGGGGTGGCCAAGGACGACCGGGTCTCCAACTACAGCCCGGCCTTCAAGCGCACCCTCCTGGCCGAGGCGCTCAAGTACATCGCCGCCTTCTCCGGCCAGGTGGCGGTGATCAAGTACGGCGGGGCGGCGATGGTGAAGGACAGCCTCAAGGAGGCCTTCGCCGAGGACGTCACCCTCCTCAAGAAGGTGGGGCTGAAGCCGGTGGTGGTCCACGGCGGCGCCCCGGAGATCACCAGGACCCTGGAGAAGCTGGGGGAGCGCAGCGAGTTCGTGGACGGGATGCGGATCACCGACGCGCAGAGCCTCCCGTGGGTGGAGATGGTCCTCACCGGCAAGGTGAACCAGGAGCTGGTCGCGCTCCTCAACGCCCGGAACGCGGGCGCGGTCGGGCTCTCCGGGAAGGACGGAAAGCTGGTCCGGGGCCGGAAGGTGGTGCACGAGTCCGGCCTCGACCTCGGCTCCGTGGGCGAGGTGGTGGAGGTGAACCGGGCCTTCCTCGCGATGCTCCTCGACGGCGGGTACGTCCCGGTGATCTCGCCCATCGGCCTGGCCGACGACGGCGGCAGCCTCTCCATCAACGCCGACGACGTGGCGGCGGCGGTGGCGGTGGCGCTCGGGGCGACCAAGCTCATCTACCTCACCGACGTGGCCGGGATCCTCGAGTCCGCCCCCGACGGCGAGCTGGTCCGCCAGCAGACCGCCCAGGACCTCCTCCGCCGCATCGAGGCGGGGGCGATCACCGGCGGGATGAAGTGGAAGGCCAACTCGATCCTCACCGCGCTCCGGGGCGGGGTGCAGCGCTGCCACGTCCTCGACGGCCGCCAGCCCCACACCGTCATCGCCGAGCTCTTCACCGACCGCGGGGTCGGGTCGCTCGTCTCCCCGGGGTGAGGCCGTGAGCCAGGCAGAGCGCCGCCGCCACGCCGTCGCCCGCCTCCTGCGGACCCGCCGCATCGCCACCCAGGAGGCGCTGCTCGAGGCCCTGGAGCAGGCGGGGCTCCGCGCCACCCAGGCGACCCTCTCGCGCGACCTGGCCCGGCTCGGCGCCCGCCGCGTCTCGCGGCCCGAGGGGGGCACCGTCTACGAGCTGCCCGCGGAGCCGGCGGTGGACGGCGCGCCCGCGGCGCTGCGGGGGCTGGTGGCCCGGATCTCGGCCAACGGCACGATCGTGGTGATCCGGACCGTGCCCGGGAGCGCCCCGGCCGTCGCCCGCGCCATCGACCTCGCCCAGCCGCCCGAGGTGCTCGGCACCCCGGCCGCCCTGGCCGACGCGCCCCGGTCCTGAGGCCGGCCGGCTCCGGGCTTGCGCCCGCCCGGCCGCCCGCCTAGGCAAGGGCCGATGAGAGCGCACGACCTGGTCGTGGTTGGCGGCGGGCACAACGGCCTGGTGACCGCCGCCTACGCCGCCCGCGCCGGCCTCTCCACCCTGGTGCTCGAGGCGCGCGACCGGGTGGGCGGGGCCTCGGTCACCGAGGAGCCCTGGACGGGCTACCGGGTCTCGACCGCCGCCTACGTGGTGAGCCTCTTCCGCCCGGAGATCGTCCGCGAGCTCGAGCTGGCGCGCCACGGCTACGCGGTCCTGGCCCGGAACCCCTCCTCCTTCACCCCGCTCCCGGACGGCCGCTCGCTGCTGCTCGGGCCCGACGCCGCCCTGAACCGGCGGGAGATCGCCCGCTTCTCCGCCCGCGACGCGGAGCGCTTCCCGCGCTACGAGGCCCTCCTCGACCGGATCGCCCGCGCGGTCGAGCCGAGCCTGCTCGAGGCGCCGCCCGATCCGTTCTCCGGGCGCCCCGCCGACCTCCTCCGGCTGGCGCGCTCGGGCTGGCGCCTCCTCCGGCTCGGGCGGGACGGCCCCCGGGCGCTGGAGGTGCTGCTCGGCGCCGCCCGGCCCATCCTCGAGCGCTGGTTCGAGTCCGAGCCGCTCCGCGCCACCCTCGCCACCGACGCGATCATCGGGGCGATGGCCTCGCCCTCCACCCCCGGGACCGCCTACGTCCTCTTCCACCACGTGATGGGCGAGGTGGACGGCGCCCGCGGCGTCTGGGGCTACGTGCGCGGCGGGATGGGCGCGCTCCCGGAGGCGCTGGCGGCGGCGGCGCGGGCGGCCGGGGCGGAGATCCGGACCGGCGCGCGGGTAGCCCGGATCCGGGTCCGGGAGGGGCGGGCCGACGGCGTCGTCCTGGCGGACGGCACCGAGCTCGCCGCCGGCCGGGTGGCCTCGAGCGCGGACGCCCGGGTGACGCTCCTCGGCCTCGCCGGCGCCGAGCACCTCGCCCCCGAGGTGGCCGAGGCGGTGGCCGCGATCGACTACCGGAGCGCCTCGCTCAAGGTGAACCTGGCCCTGGCCGCGCCGCCCCGCTTCGCCGCCCTCCCCCACGAGGGCGACGCGCCCGGGCCGCAGCACCGGGGCACGATCCACCTCTGCCCGGACCTCGACACCATCGAGCGCGCCTACGCCGACGCCCTCGCCGGCCGGCCCTCCGTCGAGCCGGTGCTGGAGCTGACCATGCCCTCGGCGGTGGACCCGTCCCTGGCGCCGCCCGGGCGACACGTCCTCTCCATGTTCGTCCAGTACGCGCCCTACCGGCTCGCCCCCGGCCTCGGCACCTGGGACGACCAGAAGGAGCCCTTCGCGGACCGCTGCGTCGACCTGGTCGAGCGCTACGCGCCCGGCTTCAAGGCCTCGATCCTCCACCGGGAGGTCCTCTCCCCGCTCGACCTCGAGCGGCGCTTCGGCCTCACCGGCGGGAACATCTTCCAGGGCGCGATGACCCCCTCCCAGCTCTTCTTCCTGCGGCCGCTCCCGGGGCACGCCGGCTACCGCACGCCCATCCGGAACCTCTACCTCTGCGGCGCCGCCACCCACCCCGGCGGCGGCGTGATGGGCGCCTGCGGGCGCAACGCGGCGCGGGAGATCCTCCGCGACGCCCGCCGGGGCTGGCCGCGGGCCTGAGGGCGAGCGCGCCCGCCTCCCGGGCCCCGACGGGGCGTCGGGGCGGTGGCCGAATCCGAGGAGGCCCCTGGCCGCGTCAGAGGGGCCGAGTCGGATCCTCTCACCCCCGGAGCGCACATGCTCGACCCCGCCGTCATGGGCCAGATCACCGGAATGGTCATCAGCACCTTCTTCTTCCTGGCCGGCGCCGCCGTCCTGATCGGCGCCCTCTACTTCCGCCACCGCTCCCGCGAGGCCCGCCACCAGACCATCCGGCTCGCGCTCGAGAAGGGGCAGCCGCTCCCGCCCGAGCTGCTGGAGCTCCCGCGGCGCCACCGGAACGACCTCTCCATCGGGGTGAAGCTTGTCGCGGTCGGGACCGGCATCTCGGTCTTCCTCTTCCTGGTCGAGCGCCGCGCCTGGCCGTCCGGGCTGGTCCTGGTCTCGCTCGGGATCGGCTACCTCGTCTCCCACGCCCTCACCCGGGACCGGGCCAGGGGCGAGGCGGCCGGCGCCGGGCCGCGGTAGAAGGGGCGGATGGCGGACGACACCGAGCTCGTGGCGCGCGTGCTCGCCTCGGACGACCGGCGCGCCTTCGCCGAGCTGGTTCGCCGCCACCAGTCGATGGTGCGCGGGCTCCTCCGCCGGCTCTGCGCCGGCGACGCGGCCCGGGCCGACGACCTCGCCCAGGAGACCTTCCTCCGCGCCTACCGGGGGCTTCACTCCTGGCGCGGGGACACGCGGCTCTCCACCTGGCTCTGCGCCATCGCCTTCAACGGCTGGCGCTCCCTGGCGCGCCGGGCGCCGGAGCCGCTCCCGCCCGAGCCCGTTCCGCAGCGGCCCGGGGCCGAGGCGTGCGCCGACCGGCTCGATCTCCTCCGGGCGCTCGCCACGCTGCGGGAGGAGGAGCGCTCCGCCCTCGCCCTCGCCTACGGGCAAGAGCTGACCCACGAGGAGGCGGCGGAGATCCTCCGCTGCCCGGTCGGAACCCTGAAGACCCACATCCTGCGGGGCAAGGAGAAGCTCCGGCGGCTGCTCCTCGCCCCCGAGCCGGAGGGCGCGCGATGAGCGGCGAGAGCGATCGGCTGGACGACCTGCTCGCCCGGGATCCCTACCTGGACGACGGCGGGTTCACGGAGCGGGTGATGGCGCGCCTGGGCCCGCCGCGACGCGACCCGCGGCCGGTGATCCTGGGGGTCTCGGCGGCCGTCGCCCTGGCGCTGGCCGCGCTCTGGCTGCCGGCCGAGGTGCGAGCGGCGCTGGCCGCCCTCGCCTCCCTCCGGCCGGCGCTCGGCGCGGCGCCCGCCCTCGTCCTCGCCGGGGTCGCCGCGACGGCGGCGCTCGCCGTCGCCGCCCTCGGCCTGGTCGGGGAGGAGTGAGGGCCCCGCTCCGCGGTCAGGCCACCCGGCTCCACTCTGCGTTCGAGCGGAGGACGCAGTCCTCGATCGCCAGGCCCGCGAAGTAGTTGCCGGTGACGGCCAGCTTGCCGCCCGCCAGGCAGCGATCGATCTCCGCCACCAGCCCGGCGTGCCCGAGCGCGGGCGAAGGGAGGGTGAGCCGCTTCTCCGAGACCTCGCCCAGCTCGGCCGCCGGCACCCGGAGCACCTCGGCCATCCGGGCCAGGCGCGCCTCCCGCGGGAGCCCGCCTCGGAAGTGGAAGGCGAAGGCACGCCAGCGCGGATCGGGGAAGGGGTCGCGGGTCACCGCGGAGAAGAAGAGGTCGTCCACCGGCACCAGGAAGGCGCACTCCGGCATCCAGCAGCGCTCGCGCGGGAGGACCACCCCCATGCTCTCCACCTGGACGGTCCGCACCTGCCGGATGGCGTTCGCAAGCTCGTGGAAGGCCTCGTCGAGGAGGGAGGCGGCGACGTCGGGGGGCGAGGCCACGGCCACCCGCGGCGCCTCCAGGGTCCGCCCGTCGGCGGTGCGGACCGCGAAGCCGGCGCCGGCCCGGGTCACCGAGACCACCTCCACCCCGGTCTCGACGGCCACCCCCGGCGCGCGGGCGGCGAGGTCGCAGACCGTCTGCAGCCCTCCCTCGAACCCGAAGCTCCGGACGAACTCCTCCCGGCGGCGCCGCTTCTTGAAGAGCGAGCCCGGCCCATCGAGGGGGAAGCCGTCGGCCTTCTGCGAGGGGACGGCGGCGAAGAACGGCCCCAGCACCCGGTCGTAGTTCCGCCGGCCGAGGAGCCGGGCGTAGTAGGAGTAGACCGTCTCCCCCGCCTTCTTGCGCAGGATCCCGGAGGGGAAATGGAGGGCCGCCTCGAGCCAGTCGAGCTGGAGGAGGACCTTGGGGGGCGTGAGCCAGCGGTACTCGCCCTCGCGCAGCAGCCCGAACCGGGCCCTGGCCGGGCCGCGCTGGACGATCTTCGCCGTCGCGCCGCCCCCGGCGGCGACGTCGAGGAAGGCGCCGTAGCTGTTGTAGACGGTGTGCGCGCCCAGCTCGAACCAGTACCCGTCCGCCCGGCGGCGCGAGTCGAGGCACCCGCCCACCCGCCCGTCCCGCTCGAGCACCAGCGCCCGCGCGCCGGCCTGGCCGGCCTTCCAGGCCAGGGAGAGGCCGCTCACGCCGCCGCCGACCACGATCACGTCTGCCGTCGCCATGGGTCCCGCTGCCCTTCCGTGTGCCCTGCCCGGCCGGGCGGAGCGGCGGCGAGCCTCGCAAAGAATCGGCCCCGGCGCCAGAGGGGTTTTCGGCGCACCCGCCCCTCGCCCGAGCCCGTTCCGTCGCGCTGGCCGGGCGTCAGCGTTTGATCTAGAAAGGCGCCATGCGCATGCGGATCGGCTTCCTGGGCCTCGGCACCATGGGCGAGCCCATCGCCAACAACCTGCGGAAGGCGGGGCACGACCTCGCGGTGTGGAACCGGACCGCCGCCCGGACCGAGCACATCGTGCAGAAGGGCGGCACCCTCGCCCGGACGCCGCGCGAGTGCGCAGCGGGCAAGGACCTGGTCTTCACCTGCGTGTCGGACGAGAAGGCGCTCGATGCGATCCTGGAGGGGCCGGACGGC
Source organism: Anaeromyxobacter sp. (assembly GCA_035498135.1). GTDB lineage: Bacteria > Myxococcota > Myxococcia > Myxococcales > Anaeromyxobacteraceae > Anaeromyxobacter. The sequence goes on along the minus strand of DATKAL010000233.1, from coordinate 3,384 downwards.
GCGCTCGCCGGGATGAAGGAGGGCGACATCCACGTCGACCTCTCCACCGCCGGCACGCGCTCGGCGCGGGCCCTGGCCCAGCGGGAGGCGAAGCTCGGGATCCGCTTCGTGGCCTGCCCCATCCTCGGCTCCAAGGTCGCGGCCGAGCAGGCCCAGGTGGTGCTGGTGGCGGGCGGCCCGGGGCCGGCGCGGGAACGCGCCCGGCCGGCGCTGCACGCGGTCTCGTCGCGGCTCTTCGAGGTGGAGGACCCGGTCCAGGCGGCGCTCCTCAAGCTCTGCGTCAACGCCGTCGGGGGGGCGATGATCACCGGCTTCGGCGAGGCGCTCGGGCTCGCCCAGGCCGGCGGCGTGGAGGTGTGGCGGATGGTGGAGGTGCTCCAGGCCTCCGCGTTCCACTCGCCCCTCTACCTCATGAAGGGCGAGCTGATCGAGAAGAAGGACTTCGCCCCCCGCTTCAAGGTGGCGCTGGCGGAGAAGGACCAGCGGCTCGCCCAGGAGGCGGCCGCCGACCTTGGCACCAAGGTCCCGGTGAACGAGGCGGTGCGCCGGATCTTCGCCGAGACCGCCGCCGGCGGCCGGGCCGACCAGGACATCGCCGCGGTGGCGGAGCTGTTCCTGGCGGCGAGGCGGAAGTAGGCGGCTACCGCAGCGCCTGGTCGACGGCCCGGACCAGGTCGTCGAGCTGGAACGGCTTCTTGAGGTAGCCGGCGGCAGGGCCGATCGGCTCCACCGCCCGGGCCACCTCGTCGGACGGGGTGGCGGAGACGAAGACCACCCGCGGGCAGGAGGCCCCGAGCTCCTCGCGGAGGTCGTGGTACAGCTCGGCGCCCGTCGTCCCCTCCATCCGGTAGTCGAGCAGCGCCAGGTCGGGCCGCTGCTCGCGGGCGAGGGTGAGCGCCTGCCCGGCGTCGCCGGCCGACATGGCGGAGTGCCCCATTCTGCGCACCGCCAGCTCCAGCGCCTTCCGGATGATCTCCGTGTCGTCGACGATCAGCACCTGGGCCATTCGTTCTGCTCCGCTTCTTCCCGTCCCTTGCCCCTGGGACATGCTCGAAGCGTGCCGGGAAAAGCGGCCTGATTCCGGGGATCGATCCGCCCATGTGCGCCACCCGGGGTCCGGAGACCCCGGTCCGCGCACACCGGTCCGTCACCGGTAGCGGGCGAGCGCTCCCCTGACCGTCTCCGCGAAGCTCCGGCGGGCGGAGGCGGGCGAGATCACCTCGGCGTCCCCCCCGAGGGAGAGGGCGAAGCGGGTCGCCCACTCCTCGCCGGCCTGGACCTGCACCACCGCCCCGCCCTTCTCCAGCCGTTTCACCAGGGCGATGCCCGGCCGGGCGAGCGCCCAGGCGGCGGCGAGCGGGCCGAGCCGGATCTGCACCGGGTCGCCGGAGGGGTCGGAGAAGAGCCGGGCCCGCTGCAGCTCCGCCTCGCCGGGGGGCTCGAAGCGGTCCGGGAGGACGGCGCACTCGCGGATCCGGTCGAGGCGGAAGGCGAGCGCCTTCCCCCGGGCGGGGTCGTGGCCGTAGAGGTACCAGTGGCCGAACCGCTGGGCGAGGGTGAAGGGGTGGACGACGCGCTCGCTCTCCGCGCCGCGCGAGGCCGAGTGGTAGGCGAGGCGGACGGCGCGCCGGTCGGCGATGGCGCGCTGCAGCCGGCCGAGGACCGAGTCGCGCGCCGGCGGGGCGCCCGCGTAGATCCGCCCCACCAGCTCGTCGAAGCTCGCCCGTCGGTCGCGCGGGACGGAGTCGCGCAGCGCCTTGACGGCCCGCTCCCGTCCCTCGCCCCCGAGCGCCCGGGCGGCGGCGGCGAGCGCGGCCGCCTCGCTCTCGGTGAAGCGGGGGGGGCGGGAGAAGCTCTGGTGGAGCGCCACGTAGACCCGATCCCCCTCGACGTAGAGGTCGAGGAAGTCGTCGGGGGCGAAGGGCGGGGAGCCCACCCCGAGGAGGAAGTCGAGGTCCTCGAGCAGCTCCTTCTCGCTGCAGCCGCAGCGGCGCGCCAGCTCCTTCACCGGGATGCCCGGGTGACGGACCGCGTAGGGCACGAGGAAGAGCACCCGGCGGAGGCGGGACTTGGGATCGGGCGGCGGGCGGGCCGGGGGCGCCCGGCCGGCGCGCTCGCGGGGCGGCGCCTCCGCCACGGCCCGGGGGGACGCGCGCCGGGCGCGGGCGGACGGCGCGGGGGGGCGGCCGCGCGGCGGCTTCCGCCGGACGGGGCGCGCGCTCACGAGAGCCCCCGGGCGAGCCCGGCCAGGACCTCGCGCGCCCGCTCGCGGAGCGGGCGCGGGGCGAGCACCTCGGCCCGATCGCCGAGCGCGAGCACGTGGCGCACCAGCCCCTCGCCGTTGGTGGCCTCGACCTCCACCACCGTCCCCCCGTCCTCCTCGCTCACCCTGGCACGGGCGCCGAAGGAGGCCAGCACCTCGGCCGAGACCGGCGGCTCGATCCGGACCCGGCAGCGGACCGGCGGGTGGAGGGTGAACTCCCAGGTCTCCCGGGTGGCGTGCTCGGCGAGCGAGAAGTCCTTCCTCGGCACGAAGTCGGGCGTGCGCGGCGCGGCCGGGTTCACCGCCAGCGTCTCGATCCGGGAGAGGTGGAACGTGCGCACGTCCTCGCGCAGGTGGCACCAGCCGACCAGGAACCAGGCCCCGCCCTTCTGGTAGAGGCCGTAGGGGTCGACGTCGCGCTCGGTGCGCTCCCGCCGCTCCGCCCCGAGGTAGGCGAGGTGCACCCGCTTCTTCAGGGCGATGGCGCGGGAGAGCTCCTCCACCCGCTGGGCGACGCCCGCCGGCCCGGCGTCGTCGGCCGAGAGCGCCCGGGCGGCGAGCGCCGCCGCCTCCGAGGCACCCGGCGCCCGCGCGGCGAAGGAGAGCTTGTTGAGCGCGTGGGCCAGGTCGCGGACGTAGGGGAAGGTCCCGCCCGCCAGGGCGGCCGAGCCGGCCAGGTAGAGCAGGGCCAGGTCCTCGGGCGGGAGGCGGAGGTCGGGGAGGTAGAAGTCGTCCTTGTCGATCAGGTAGCCGGCGGGGAGGTCCTCGTCGCCCGGCTCGTAGCGCACCGGGATCCCGAGCTCGAGCAGGTCGGCCTTGTCCCGCTCGAACTTGCGGATGGCCGCCTCGCCGCTGCCCCCGTAGTCCTCGGGGAACTGCTCCTGGATCTCGCGCCAGGAGACCGGCTCCGCAGCCTTGAGCAGGAGGGCCGCCAGGTCCAGCAGCCGCTGATCCTTGTGCATCGGGCAGGAACCTAGCAGGCGCTCCGGGCCAGTCAACGTGTGCTAGGATTTCCCTCGCAGCCCAGCAGGAGCGTGCATGGCAGGCGTGGGCTTCGAGCCGTCCGATTTTGCGCTGTTCGAGATCGACGACCCGGAGGAGCGGGGCGCCGCGCTGGAGGC
>DATKAL010000232.1:0-3033 GCA_035498135.1 Anaeromyxobacter sp. | reverse complement strand
GCCAAGACCGGCATCGACCTGTCCCAGGATCCGGTGGCGATGCAGCGGATCAAGGACCTGGCCGAGCGCACCAAGTGCGATCTCAGCGCCCGCGAGCAGGCTCCGTTCAACATCCCCTTCATCACCATGACGGCGCAGGGCCAGCCGCTCAACATGGACGTGAAGTTCGACCGCAAGCTCCTCGAGTCGCTCACCCACGACCTGGTGGACCGCACCCTCAAGATCATGGGGGCGGTGATGGTCGACGCGGGGGTCACCGCCAAGGACATCGACGAGGTGATGCTGGTGGGCGGCCAGACCCGGATGCCGGTGATCCAGGACCGCCTGACGCGCTTCTTCACCAAGCCGCCCTCCAAGGGCGTCCACCCCGACGAGGCGGTGGCGATCGGCGCCGCCCTCTACGGCTGGTCGCTCCAGGAGCGCTCGGACCTGAAGGTCCAGCTCCTCGACGTGATCCCCATGGCGATCGGGATCGAGCAGGCGGGCGGCGGGATGCACGTGGTCTTCCCCCGCAACGCCGCCATCCCCAACGCCCGGTCGGTGGCCGCCACCAACGCCGTCGACCGGCAGAGCGAGCTGGTGATCCGCATCTTCCAGGGGGACGCGCCCGAGGCCGCCCGGAACGAGCTGCTCGGCGAGTTCACCTTCGCCGGCGTCCGCCCGTGCCGGGCGGGCGAGGTGCGCCTCGAGATCCTCTTCGAGGTGAACGTGGAGGGGATCCTCACCGTCTCGGCGCGCGACCTCGACACCGGCCGGCAGATGAAGACCACGGTCCGGGTCGCCTCCGCCTGAGGCGCCGCCGCCGTCGCCTCCGGCCTCAGCGCCGGCCCGGGTTCCCGTGCGGCGCGACGGGGTGGCCGCCGCCGGAGGGCGGTGGCGGGGCGGCCGGCCGCGGCGCCGGGGCGCCCCCCCTCGACCAGCCCGGCGCGGTCGCCGGCGCTGGCCCGCGCGCCGGCGCGGTGAAGCTCCCGCGGCCACCCAGGGCCGGGGCCTGGATCGGTCCGCGCCCGCCTCGATCGAAGGGGGCGGGAGCGGCCGGCGGGGCCGCCGGCGCACCACCTCGCCAGGCGGGCGCCGGCGCGGCGCCACCCGCGCGCTCGCCCTCGCCCCGCCAGCCTCCCGGGGGGACCGGGCGCGCCGCCGCTCCGGGGACGGCGGCGGGCGCGGGACGCGACTCGGGCCGGTACATCGAGATCACCCCCGGGCCGGCGGTCGGCCGGCCGGGCGTCGCCGCGGGGATCACGCGCACCGGCGTGATCGGCCTTCCGGTCCGCTGCGCGACGAGGGCGGGCGCCGGACCTCCCCAGGCCGGACGCGGGACCGACCGCACCCCGGGCACGGGCCGGCTGCCGGCGAAGGCCGGCGCCGGCGCGGTGGCGTAGAAGTAGCTCCGGCTGTACCCCGGGGCGTAGGCCGCCGACCAGACCGGGTAGGAGCAGAACCGGACCGTGGGCACGAACGTCCACCAGAGGTCGACGTAGGGATAGCTGGAAACGTAGATCGAGAAGCCGGGGGCGAGCGGCGCCCACCCGACCACGTCGCCCGAGGAGCGCCAGGCCACCCAGGCCGGCGCCCACTGGTACCCCGGGACCCAGATCCAGCCGAGGCCGGGGTCGTAGGCCCAGCGGCCGTAGTGGTAGGTGGCCCAGCCCCAGGGCTCGTCGGAGACCCAGAGCCAGCCCTCGCTCGTCCACTCCCAGCGCCCGTAGTAGTAGGGCCGCCAGCCGGCCGCCACCCGCGGGCGCCAGACCTGCCCGTAGCTCGGGGCGACCACCCAGTCGCCGTACGGCGCGAGCGCGCTCTGGAAGGCGTCGAGCGAGACCGCGCCCGAGCCGTTGATGTCGACCGAGACGTCGTAGGCATCGGAGGGTGGAGCGCCCTGCTCCTCGGCGGGCGCGGGCGGAGAGGGCGGCGGCGGCGACTGCTGCCAGTCGTCCTCCGCCCGCGCGGCCGGGGCGGCGAGCAAGGCGGCGAGGACGAGGGCGGCGAGACGACGGCGCGGCATGGCGAGCTCCGGGGCCGCCACCGCCGGCCTGGCCGGGGCACGGGTCCCTGATCCCCCTCCAAGCAAGGCAGATGCCTGGATAAACGCCCGTCGTCTCGCTGGGTTGTATGCTGGGCTGCCCTTGCCCGGGGCACAGTGTGCCGCCGGTTCACCCGATCGCCCCGGCAAGCGCCCCACCCGCGTTCCCCCGGAAGGGAGCGAGCCAGGACGCCCCGGGCGGCCGAGGGCTCGCCTCAGGCGAGCTTCTTCTCCTTCTCGAAGGAGAGGAGCGGCGGCTCCTTGTTCAGGATCACGCCCTCGGTGATCTTGCACTCCTTGACGCCCTCCCGGTACGGCACGTCGTACATGATGTCGAGCATCGCCTGCTCGAGGATGGCGCGGAGGCCGCGCGCGCCCGACTTCCGGCGCATCGCCTCGCGGGCGGTGGCGCGCAGCGCCTCCTTGGTGAAGGAGAGCTTCACCTTCTCGAGGTCGAAGAGCTTCACGTACTGCTTCGTCAGGGCGTTCTTCGGCGCGGTGAGGATCGTGACCAGATCCTCCTCCGAGAGATCGGCCAGGGTGGCGATGATGGGGAGCCGGCCGACGAACTCCGGGATCATCCCGAACTTCACCAGGTCTCCCGGCTCGACGCGGGCGAGCAGCTCGCCCAGCGAGGCCTCCTCCTTGCGCTCGATCTTGGCGCCGAACCCGAGCCCCTTCACCCCGACGCGCCGGCGGATCACCTGCTCCAGCCCGCAGAACGCCCCGCCCACGATGAAGAGGACGTTGGAGGTGTCGACCTGGATGTACTCCTGCTGGTTGTACTTCTTCCCGCCGCGCGGCGTGACGTTGGCCCGGGTGCCCTCGATGATCTTGAGGAGCGCCTGCTGGACCCCCTCCCCGCCCACGTCTCGGGTCGGGCTGGGGGTGTCGCCCTTCCGGGCGATCTTGTCGATCTCGTCGATGTAGACGATGCCCCGGGCGGCCTTCTCCACGTCGTAGTCGGCGTTGTGGAGGAGGTTCTGGATGATGTTCTCGACGTCCTCGCC
>DATKAL010000231.1:0-3718 GCA_035498135.1 Anaeromyxobacter sp. | reverse complement strand
TCGGCGTTCTCGCGGGTGAGGTCCACCTCCGCGCGCCGCTCCTCGCGCAGCACCGTCACGATCTCGCGGAGGAGCCCGATGAGCTCGGAGGCGGTGGGCAGCGGGATGTCGAGGACGGTGAGCTCCTTCTCCAGCTCCGGCGGGATGACCAGCACCGGCGAGAGGAGGATCACCGTGGTGTAGGTCGACTTGAGGGCGTGGGCGAGCTCCCGCAGGGCCCGCACGGTGGTCGGATCCTGGAGGAAGGGGTGGAAGTCCTTCAGCACCACCAGGCTCGGCTCGGAGAGCCGCTCCACCGCCGCCAGCGCCTCGATGGGATCCTTCGCCCCCTCGGGCGCGGTCCCCTTGGCCCCCCCCAGCCAGCGGAATCCCCGGGCGATCGACCAGCCGAGGAGGGTCTTCCCGTGCTCGTCGGCCAGGCCGGCGAGGATCGCCTCGAGGCGCTGCTCCTCCGAGGTGACCAGGTAGACGAGCGGGTAGCGGGCTCGCACGAGCGTGTCGAGCTCGCCGACGAAGGCGGGCCGCTGCGGGGCGGCGGGCTCGGCGGGGGGCGGAGCGCCCGGGGCGGGCATCGGGAGAGTCTAGACGAAGCCGGCCGGGATCGTGAACCGAGGCGCGGTCCGCCTACTTGTCGCCCTGCAGGATGAGCGGGAGCCCGCTCTTCGAGCTGCCCACGATCACCACCTTGGAGTTCGGGCTCTCGGCGAGCTTCTGGGTGGCCTCGATCCCCTTGAAGGTGAGGTACTCCTGGGTGAGCCCCTGGCGGACGATGCTCTGGTACTTGGCGATCCCCTCGGCCTCGATCTGCTTGCGCTCCGCCTCCTGGCGCTCCTTGTCCAGGGTGAACTTCATCTTCTGGGAGCGCTGCTCCTCGGCGAGCTTGTCGGCGATGGCGGTCTGGATCGCCTCGGGGAGGATCACGTCGCGGATCAGGATCACCTCCACGATCACGTGCTTCCCGGCGAGGGCCTTCCTCACCTCGTCGGAGATCTGCTGCTCGATCTGCTCGCGCTTGGTCGAGTAGATCTCCTCCGGCTGGTAGCGGCCGAACACCTTGCGCGCCTCGGAGCGGACCACCGGGGCGACCAGCTTCTGGTCGTAGTCCGGCCCGATCTGGGTCTGGAGCTGGAAGAGCTCCTCCACCACCGGGCGGTAACGGACGCTGGCGTCGACGCGGAGGGCGAGCCCGTTCGAGGAGATCACCGCCAGCTGCTCCTTCATCTCGTGGACCCGGGTGTCGTAGGGGATCACCGAGTTCCAGACGGGCATGACGTGCATGCCCTCCCCCAGCAGCTCCTGGCTCGTGCCCCCGCCGAGCGTCTTGAAGACGATCCCCCTGTGGCCGGACTCGACCGTGGGGCAGCGGCAGCCGGGCAGGAAGGGCGCCACGGCGAGGCCGAGCAGGAGCAGGGAGCGGGGGAGGGAGCGGGTCGCGGGCATTGGGATCCTCCGGGTTCGTCGCCCCGGGAGCCTAGCCGGGGACGGGGCGGGAGACCACGGGCAATCGCCGCGGCGGGTGGGTCGCGGCGCCCTCAAGGCACCTCGAGCCAGGCGAGGGACGCCCCCTCCTCGGTGACCTCCAGCGCGGCGATCGTCCCCGCCGGCACCGCCTGCGAGCGGCCGGCGGCGATCGCCACCGCCTCGCCCAACTCCGGGTTGTGCCCGACCAGGGCCGCGCCCGGGCCGGCGCGGCGCGCCAGGGCGAGGAGGCCGCTCCCCGAGGAGGCCCCCGAGGCGAGCGCCTCCTCCTCGGCCACCGGCGCGCCGGTGGCGGCGGCGAGGAGCGCGGCGGTCTCGCGGGCGCGGACCAGCGGGCTGGTGAGGATCCGGGTCACCGCGAGCCGCGGCCCCAGGCGGGCGGCCAGGGCGGTGACCCCGTCGCGCCCGGCGGTGGTCAGGCGGCGGAGCGCGTCGCGCTCGCCCTCCTTCTCGGCGACGCCGTGGCGGACGAGGTAGACGCGGCCGGCCATCGCGCGCCTCAGCCCCGGGCCCGCCCGGTGCGGACCGCCAGCGCGCGGAGCCGCCCGATCGTGGCGCCGTCCGCCGCCAGGGCCTGGAGGGCCATGGGGGTCCGGTAGGTCCAGTTGGTCCCGGTCACCGTGCCCGGGACGTTCACCCGCTCGCGCGCGCCGAGCGCGTCCTGGAACGGGACCAGCGCCAGGTCGGAGCCCGCCCCGTAGACGTTGGCGAGGAGCGCGTCCCGCACCTCGGCGTCGAACCGGACCGGCGCCCGGGCTCGGAGCGCGGCCAGCGCCGGGAGGGAGAGCAGGAGCCCGCGCTCCTCGGGGGAGAGGGCCTCGTACCAGTCCGCCATCGACTCGGTGTCGTGGGTGCCGGTGGTGGCGATGGAGAGGGCCGGCCAGGCGGCCGGGTCGCGGAAGGACTTCCCGTCGCCCTTCCAGTCCTTCTCCCAGCGCTGGACGCGGTAGCCCGGGATCCGGAGCCGCTCCAGCGAGGCCCGGACGAAGTCCGGCACCACTCCGAGGTCCTCCGCCACCACCCGCGCCCCCTGCGAGAAGATCCCGAGCACCCGCTCCCCGTTCCGCGTCTGGGCGGGCTCGCCCTCCGGGACGAAGGCGGGTTTCCCTCCCGCGTTGGGGAAGAAGTAGGTGCGGTAGACGCCGACCACGTGGTCGACCCGGTAGAGGTCGTAGAGGGTCGCCATCCGCCGGGCCCGCGCGGTGAGCCAGGGGTAGCCCTCCCGCTCCATCACCTCCCAGCGGTAGACCGGCAGCCCCCAGTCCTGGCCGGTGGGGCTGAAGGCGTCCGGGGGCACGCCCACCCGGGCGTCCAGCCGGAAGTCGCCGCGGCGGGCCCAGACGTCGGCCGAGTCGGTGGCCACCATGAAGGGGAGGTCGCCGCCCAGGTCCACCCCCGCCGCCCTCACCCCGGCGCGGGCGGCGCGCCACTGCTCCGCCCCCTGCCACTGCAGCCAGCCGAGGAAGAGGAGCTCCCGGGCGTGTCGGGCCCGGGCGTCGGCCAGGGCGGCCGGGTCCCGGTCGCGCAGGGGTGCCGGCCACTCGCTCCAGGCGCGGCCGCCCAGCTCGCCGTCGTGCAGCGCCACGAAGAGCGCGTAGTCGTCGAGCCAGCCGGCCTCGCTCCGCAGGAACTCCTCCAGGGCGCGGGCCCGGCCGGTCCGGGCCTTCCACTCGTCCCGCTCGAAGCGGGCGAAGGCCACCTCGAAGGCCCGCCGCTTGAGGGCGCGCACCTCGTCCCAGCGGACCTCGGGGGCGGCGCGGACCGCCTCGATCCGCGCCCGCTCGGCGGGCGTCAGGGCGTCGAGCCCGCCCGCCGCCTGGAAGTCCTCGAGCGCCGACGGGGCGACGTAGACCGGGTCGAGGGCGAAGGCGGAGAGCGCGCCGTAGGGGCTGTGCTGCCCGCGGGAGGCCTCGTTCACCGGGAGCAGCAGGAGGAGGGAGAAGCCGGCGTCCGCCGACCAGCGGGCGAAGGGCACCAGGTCGGGGATCTCGCCCACGCCCCAGTCGGCGGAGGAGCGGATGGAGAAGAGGGGGAGGAGGACGCCTGCCTGGCGGGCCATGGGTGCGCAGTCCGGGCTGGGGTGGGCTCCCACCGCCGAGGAGCTTTCGGCTTGAGGAGCGGAGCGGGACCGGGATATCAGACGGACGCCCGTCTGGCACCGTCCCTCCGGGGCCCTCTCCGTGACCTCCCGCGGCCGCTTCGCGCCCTCGCCGACCGGCCCCCTCCACCTCGGGAACGC
>DATKAL010000230.1:0-13100 GCA_035498135.1 Anaeromyxobacter sp. | reverse complement strand
GCAGAGGTGGCTCACCCCCTCCTCGGCCACCAGCTGGAAGACGCGCGCCGGCTCGACCCGCGGGATGATCACGTGGCGCGCCCCCGCCCCGGTCACCGCCCAGGTGAAGCACCACCCGTTGCAGTGGAACATGGGGAGGGTCCAGAGGTAGACGCTCTCCGCCTGGAGCTGCGTCTCGACCAGCTCCGCGAGCGCGTTCAGGTAGGCCCCGCGGTGGGTGTACATGACGCCCTTGGGCTGGCCGGTGGTGCCGCTCGTGTAGTTGATGGTGATCGTCTGGTCCTCGTCGTCCACGTCGGGCGGGAACGGATCCGGGGCGCCGGTGGCGAGGAAGCGGTCGTAGCCGATCTCCGCCCAGGCCGGATCGCGCCCCCTCCCCTCCCCGCTCCAGATCACCAGCGAGAGGTCCAGCTCCTGCCGCACCGGCCCGACCGCCTCGGCCATGGAGGCGTCGGCGATCAGCACCCGCGCCCCGCTGTGGCGCAGGATGGTGGCGATCTCGCCGGGCGAGAGCCGGACGTTGATCGCCACCAGCACCGCCCCGATCTGCGGCACGCCGAAGTGGGCCTCGAGCACCTCCACGGCGTTCGGGGAGAGGACCGCCACCCGGTCGCCCTTGCGGACGCCGGCGCGGCGGAGCGCGCTCGCCAGCCGGTACACGCGCTCGCCCAGCTCACGGTAGGTGAAGCGCCGCGGCCCGTCGACCACGCCCACCTTGTCCGGGAAGACGTGGAGCGTGTGCTCGAGGAGCGAGAGGGGGGTGAGCAGGCTCCGGTGCACCGGCAGGCCGGTCCACTGGTCGCGCGACCACAGCTTCTGGAAGACGGGCTTGTCCATGTGGCGAAGAGTAGCAGTTCCGGTATGCTCGCCCGGTGCTACGCGCCGCGTCATCGGCGGCCGCCGCGCCGCTCCCGAGCTCCCCGGCGGCCGGCGCGTGGCTCCTCCTTGCGCTCGGGCTGGCGGCCCTGGCCGCGCTGGCCGTCGGCCTCCTCCTCCGCCGGTGGCTCCGGGAGCGGCTCCGCCGGCTCCGACCCCGGCGCCGCCGCCTCGCCCCACGACACCCGGTGGTGCTGGCGCACGGCCTCTTCGGCTTCGACGAGATCCGGGTCGCCGGCGCCCGCCACGAGTACTTCCGCGGGGTCCCCGAGATCCTGGAGCGGGAGGGGGTGACCGTGCACCGGCCGAGGGTGGCGATGGCGGGCGGGGTGGCGAGCCGGGCCGCCGACCTGGCCGCCTTCGTCCGGGAGCTCCCCGCCCGGCGGGTGAACGTGATCGCCCACTCCATGGGCGGCCTCGACGCCCGCTTCGGGATCGCCCGGCTCGGGCTCGACCGGAGGGTCGCCTCGGTGGTGACCATCGGCACGCCGCACCACGGCACGCCGCTCGCCGACCTCACCGCCAGCCTGGGCGAGCGGGCCCGGATCTTCTCCGCCCTCGAGCGGATGGGGCTCGACGTGGCCGCCTTCCGGGACCTGACCACCGAGGGGATGCGCGGCTTCAACCAGGAGATCCGGGACGCCCGCGGCGTCGCCTACGCGAGCGTGGTCGGGGTCGCGCCCCGGCGCGGCGAGGTCCACCCCCTCCTCCTCGCGAGCCACCTCTGGCTGGCGAGCCGGAGCGGGGAGAGCGACGGGGTGGTACCCGCCGACTCGCAGCGGTGGGGCGAGGTGCTGCGCACCGTCGAGGCCGATCACTGGGCCCAGATCGGCTGGTCGCGCCACTTCGACGCCGCCCAGCTCTATCTGGAGCTGCTCCGGGAGCTGCGCGGGCGCGGCCTGTGACGCGAGGGGTGGCCCGAGGGCTCGCGGGGCTTGCGCGCCGCCGCGCGCCGGTCCACGCTCGCGCCATGCCCCGCGTCGAGATCGACCTCCCCGACCGCTTCCCGTTCACGACCGAGATCCCCATCCGCGTCGACGACGTGAACTACGGCGGCCACCTGGGGAACGACCGGGTGCTGGCGCTCGCCCAGGAGGCGCGGGTGCGCCTCCTGCGCACCCACGGCTGGAAGGAGCTCGACGTCGAGGGGACCGGGCTCATCATGGTCGACGCCGCGGTCGTCTACCGGGCCGAGGGCCAGGCGGGGATGGTCCTCCGGGTGGAGGTCGCGCCGGCCGACGTGCGCTCGCGCGGGCTCGACCTGCTCTACCGGATGACCGACGTGGCGAGCGGCCTCGAGATCGCGCGGGTGAAGACCGGGATCGTCTTCTTCGACTACGCGGCGCGGAAGGTCGTCCACATGCCGGAGGCCTTCCGGCAGGCGGTGTGCCGGACGGACGGTCCGGGCTGACGGCGGGGCGGGCCCGGCCCGGGTCGCGGTGGCCCCTCCTTCGGGGAGGTCCACTCGCCGGAGATCACGGGGCAAAGCCGGTGCGGCATCCTGGCGCACCACTTGCTCCACCCCCGGAGGTGTCACCCGCAACCTCCGGAGCGCACGTGAATCCTTCATCCTCCGAGCAGCGCGTGAAGGGCACCCTGGTCCTGGCGCGCATGACCTATCTGCGCGGCAAGGGGGAGCCCTGCCTCCGGTCGGTCCTCGACGGGCTCGACCCCTCCGACGCCCGGCAGCTCCGCTCCCTCCTCCCCGGGTCCTGGTACCCGCTCGGCCTGATGCGCCGGCTCGAGGAGCGGATCGCGAAGGCGCTCAACCAGGGCCGGCGGCGGGACCTCTTCCTCGACATCGGGCGGGCGGCGGCGACGGCGGCGCTCGGCAGCGGCGCGCAGCGGGTGTACGTGCGGCCCGGCGACCCGCAGTTCGTCCTCGGGCGGACGCCCTACATCTACGCGAGCTCCTTCAGCGACGGGCACCGCAGCTACGAGAGCACCAGCGAGGACTCGGGGGTGGTGCGCACCACCAAGCGCTTCCAGGACGCCCACGAGGAGGAGTGCCTCATCACCGCGGGCTGGCTGGAGCAGGCGATCGCCCTCTCCGGCGGCCAGCGGATCACCGTGACCGAGACCCAGTGCGGCGTGCGCTCCGCGCCCTGGTGCGAGTTCCACTGCGGCTGGCGGCTGCCCGACGGTGCCCGGCTCGCGGGCTGACGCGCCCGCCTCTCATCGCGCCGGGCGCGGCGGCTCGAGGTACCGCGCCAGGAACCGGTACACGTCCCGCCGCGCCTCGCGGGCGAGCCGGGTGTCGAGCCGGTCCATGCTGTGGCCGCCCGGGGCGTCCTGGTAGACCTTGTACTCGAACTTCTTCCCCGCGGCCTTGAGCGCCTGTACGAGGTGCTCGACCTCGAGGTAGTTCACGTCCTCGTCGTTGGTGTTGGTGTGGATGAGCAGGGGCAGGTCGAGCTTCTCGACCTGCCAGACCGGGGAGCGGCGCTTGTACTCGTCGATGTCCTCCCGGACGGTCTTCCCGAGGTGGTACGGGGCGCTGAACTCGCGGCGGTACTCCTCGTCGGAGTAGCCCATGCGCGCCACCAGGTCGGAGACCGGGACCCCGGCGAACACGCACCGGTAGTCCCTGGGGTGGGCGAAGGCCTCGAGGAGGACGATCAGGCCGCCGTGGCTCCAGCCGACCAGGCCGACGCGCCCCGGGTCCACGCCCTCCAGGTTCTCCACCGCCCAGTCGCGGGCGGCGCGCACGTCGTCCACCTCCCGGCCGCCGTAGTCGATCTGCTCGTAGAACCCCTTCCCGTAGCCGGTGGAGCCCCGGTATTCGGGCGCCACCACCACGTACCCCTGGGCCACGAGCTCCCGCACGATGTGGACCGAGTACGGCGAGGCGAAGTCGCCGTGCACCCCGCCGTGCGGCAGGACGATGAGGGGGAGCTTCTCGTCCTTCTTCCGGTCCTTGGGGACGAAGCTGTAGGTGAAGAACTTGACCGGGTTCCGCGCTCCGGGCGCCTTGGGGTTGCGGGGGTTAGCGGGGGGCGGCCCGGCGATGCGCCACTTCTCGACCACCGCCACGTCGGAGAGGCGGAGCTGCCAGGCGAGGTCGTCCACCGCCTTCGAGAGCTCGTCGAGCCGGTGCTCGAGGTCCTCGTTCGCCTGCCGGAGCTGCTTCACCTGCTCGGGGAGGCCGGGCGCGGGCGCCCCCTCCTCGGCGAGCGCCGCCGGCCCGGCCGCGATCGCGACCAGGAGCCCGGCGAGCAGGGATCGGGGCGTCCGCGCCATGTGCTCTCCCTTCGCGTGGTCGGGTGAGCCTAAGCCGGACGCGCGGCGGGCGGGGAGGAAAAGGGCCCGCTCAGCCGCCGCCCCCCTTCGCCCGGGCTGCCTCCCGCGCGTCGTAGCGGGCCTCCCGGTAGGCCTCGGCGATCTCCCGGGCCCGCTCGCGCTGCTCGGGGCGGAAGACCTCCTCGACCTGGAGGAAGGCCCGGGTGTCGGCGTCGTCACGGCGCTGGTCGGGATCCTGCCCGCCCGGGGATCCCTGCCCTCGCCCGCCGTGCTTGCCCTGGCCCTCCCCTCCGCCACCGCCGTGACCGCGCCCCGGCGGCCGGGCCGCCTCCCCAGCCGGCGCGCCGACCGGGGCCGCGGGCCGGGACCCGGGGACCGCCGCGAGCTCCTTCTCCAGCCCCCGCTCCGCCTCCTCCAGGCGGGCCACCTGCGCCTCGTCCAGCGCCAGCTCGGCGCGGTGCTCGAGGACGGCGGCGATGGAGGAGCGTGGCAGGCGCGGGGCAGGCGCTGGCGCCGGGTGAGGGGCCGGGACCGGGGCGGCCCGGGCGCAGGCCAGGCCGAGGGCGAGCAGGGCGGCGGGGCCGGCGCGCCGCCCGCGCACCGCCGCGGAGCTGGAGCACCGGCAGGCCACGGAGTCGTCGAGGCCGGAGCGGCGCCGGCGCCTCGCGCGGCGGCCGTTCCGGGGGCGGCGAGAAGACCCGGCGGGCGCGGGAAGGTTAGCCGCCTTAACTACTTCGGGTAGGGGGTGTCTCTCTGGAAGGCCTGCGGGTGCAGGCTCGCGGGGACGCCAGCCCGGCGCTGCGCGAGCAGGGCCCGGAGGTTTCGCGGATGACGACCCTCCCCGAAGGCGTGCTCGACCCTGGCGTGCGGGAGCGCCTGCAGCCCGCCGACCGGCGCCGGGGCGGCGCCTCCTCGCGGCCGGACCCCCCGCGCCGGCGCGTGCTGCGCTCGCTCCTCGCGCGCCTCCTCGTCCGGCTGGCCGTCGCCGCGGCCCTCCTCGCCGCCGGCGGAGAGCTCTTCTCGCGCGCCTGGAGCGGGGGGACCTCGCCGCCCGTCCCGGTGGCGCCGGGGATCGTCGCCGAGCACGGCGCCGGGACCTGGCTGTACGCGGTGCGGCTCGCCGACGGCGTGGCCCTGGTGGACACCGGGCGGGACCGGAAGGGGCGCCCGATCGACGTGGCCCTCGGGGCGCTCGGGGCGCGCCGCGCAGACGTGACCGACGTGCTCCTCACCCACGGCCACCCGGCAGAGACGGTCGGCCTCGCCGCCGTGCCCGCGGCGCGGGTACACGCCGGCGTGGGCGACGTGGACGTGATCGCCGGGCGCGAGCGGGCGGGGCGCGGGCTCGATCGGCTGCTCGGCCTGGTGCTGCCGCGGACCACCGCCCGGGTGGCGAACCCGATCGGCGGGGAGGAGGCGATCTCGATCGACGGCGACCGGATCCTCGCCTTCCCCGTCCCCGGGCACAGCCTCGGCTCCACCGCCTACCTGATCCGGGGGGTGCTCTTCCTCGGCGACGCCGCCTCGCTGAAGGACGGCCACCTCGTCCCCGGACCGCGCTTCATGAGCGCCGATCCCGGGCGCGGGGCGCGCAGCCTGGCGCACCTGGCGCGGCGCCTGGCGGACACCGAGGTGAGCCTCGTCTGCACGGCGCACACCGGGTGCTCCGGCGCGGGGAGCGGCAAGGCCCTGCTCGCGGAGGCGGCCGGGCAGACGGCTCCGGGCGCGCCCTGACGACGCCTCCGCGGCGGGTTCTGGTACAAGGTGCTCGTGAGCGGGCCCGACGCGAGAGGGGGAGCGGAGCCGGAGGCGCCTCGCGACCTGGTGGTCGTCTCCGACCTGCACCTGGGGCGCGGCTTCAACGCCCGGACCAAGCACTGGCACCGGCTCGAGACCTTCTTCTACGACGAGGACTTCCACGCCTTCTGCGACTGGCTCTGCCGCGACTCCGCCGCCCGCGGGGCACCCTTCGCGCTGGTCCTGAACGGCGACGTCTTCGACCTCCTGCGCATCGAGCCGGAGCCGGCCGGCGATGGGGGCGGCCCGGAGCGCCGCTTCGGCCCCCTGGTGACCGCACCGGTGGCCGCCCGCATGGTGCGGGACATCCTCCGCGGCCACCCCGCCTTCGCCGACGCCCTCGCCCTGGTGCTCGCGGCGGGGGACGAGGTGATCCTCCTCCCCGGGAACCACGACCTCGAGCTCCAGTGGGAGCCGGTCCGGGAGGAGCTGCGCGGCGCCCTGGCGGACCGGCTCGCCGCCCGCGGCGCCCCGGCGGAGGCGCTCGGGCGGCTCCGCTTCGAGCGCTGGTTCCTCCACGAGCCGGGCCGGGTCTGGATCGAGCACGGCTGCCAGTACGATCCGGAGAACGCCTTCCGCTTCCCGCTGCGGCGCAAGCTGGCCGGCTCCCCCGAGGCGGCCACGGTCGCCCAGCGCGACATGCCGTTCGGCAACTTCATCCAGCGCTACCTCTACAACGCCTTCGGCTCGATCACCTTTATCGTCCCCTCCAGCCGTGCCAACTACCGCTACTTCCGGTTCCTCCTCACCAACCAGCCCCGCCTGCTCCTCTCGGTGGTCCGCAGCCACGGGCCCTTCCTCGTCCAGCTCCTCCGTCGGCTGGCGCGCGCCCCGGCCGCCGCCTGGCAGCGCGTGGCGGAGCGGGCCCACGCCGAGGAGCTGGAGGAGCTGGCGGCGCGCTCCGGGCTCGGGGAGCGCCTCCACCGGATCGACGCCCTGAAGTGCGTGGGCGCCGACGCCGCCCAGGCGGCGAGCGGCCTCTTTCGCCAGAGCATGAAGCTCGCCGCCGGGACGGCGCTGGTGACCGTCGCCGGGCTCCTCGTCTGGACCTCCACCTGGCGGGCGCTCGACTCGCTCATGGTGGGCTTCGCCTGGAAGACGCTGCTCTCCCTCGCCCTCTACCTGATCTTCGGGGCGACCCTGCTCGCCGCCCTGGTGGCCGCCGTGCTGCGCGTCCCCGGGGACGAGCCGCCTCGGCCGCTCGGGGCCGCCGCCGAGCGGATCGCCGACCTCGCCGACGTGCCGCTGGTCGTGTTCGGCCACACGCACGAGGAGGGGGTGACCCGGATCGCCCGCGCCGACGGGGACTCCTGGTACTTCAACACCGGCACGTGGATCGCGGTCTTCACCCACGACGTGATGCTGCCGCGCGACCCGGTGCAGTACACGTTCCTCCGGATCCGGGGGAAGGAGGCCGACCTGCTCCGCTGGAGCCCGGGGCGGGCCCGGCCCACGCCGGTGGTGCTGCTCGAGTCGGGGCGGCGGTAGGCGGCCGCCGGGGCTCGAGCCGCGCCGGGGCCGCCGCCTCAGACGCCGTCGTACTTGGGGATGCCGTGCGCCTCGGCCCGCGCACCCTGGACCCACCTCGCCACCGCCGGGTGGCGCCAGACCGCCTCGGCCCAGGCCGCCTCCGGCCCGTCGAGCGCGACGCCGTAGGTGCGGCACCGCCCGACCACCGGGGCGAACATCGCGTCCGCGATTCCGAACCGGCCGAAGAGGAACTCCCCGTCCCGCCGGGCGGCGAGGAGGCCTCGCCAGAGGGCGCGGAGGCGCGTCAGGTCGGCCTGGACCTCCGGCGCGGGCGAGGCGATCGGCCGGTGGAGGCGGAGGTTCATGGGCATGCTCGAGCGCAGCGCCTGGAAGCCGGAGTGCATCTCCGCCGAGGCGGAGCGCGCCACGGCCCGCCGCGCCGGATCCGCGGGCCAGAGCCCCGCCGCGGGGAACCGCTCCGCCAGGTACTCGCAGATGGCGAGCGAGTCCCAGACCACCAGCTCGCCGTCGCGCAGCACCGGCACCCGCCCCGCCGCCGAGACGCTCCGGATCCGCTCGGCCGTGTCCGGCTGGTCGAGCGGCACCAAGGTCTCCTGGTACGGCGCGCCCGTCAGCTCGAGCGCGAGCCAGCCCCTCATCGACCAGGAGGAGTAGTTCTTGTCGCCGATGACGATCTCGAGCATGCCGAGGCTCCCTTCGCGGATGTGGGGAAGTGTACCTCGACCGAGCACCCGCCGGGTTTCCCGCTACCGGCGGTGCGCCCGAGCCGGTAACCTCGGAGGCCACTCGCCGTAAGGGAAGGACGAGGGGGAAGCATGGCGAACACCGCGGTGGAGAAGCTGGCGAAGCGGCTCGGGCTGGGGAGCGGGGGCTCGGGGGCGGTCCGCTACGGCCTGCTCGAGAGCTACCCGGCGCAGGTGGAGCCGGTCCGCGAGGGGAACACCGTCCACCTGCGCGCCCTCCTCCGCTTCCAGCCCGGCAAGGAGGACGACGTCCGCCAGGCCCTCGCGTCCGGGGTGGCGGCCGCCGGCATCGAGCCCAGGCGCCTCGACGTGCGCGAGGGGAGCGCGGGGGTCCTCATCCGGTTCCGCGTCCTCCGGGGACTCCCCGGCCTCGACGTCCAGGAGAAGCAGGTGCGGGCGGTGGCCGCAGCGCTGCAGCAGGCCGGCGCCGTGCCGCCGGACCGCTGCGCCGAGTGCGGCGCCCGCGAGCAGGGCGAGCCGGTGCTGCTGCGCGGGCGGGTGGACCGGGTCTGCCCCTCCTGCCTCGGGCGGCTCGACGAGGAGAGCCGCGTCGCCCAGCGGGCCTACCTGGCCCGCCCGGTCAACCTCGCCGGCGCCGCGCTCGCCGCCCTCCTCGGCGCGGCCCTCGGGGCGGTGGCGTACGGGGGGATCATCGTCGCCACCGGCCGGATGCTCTGGATCATCCCCATCGGCACCGGGGCGCTGGTGGCCTGGGCGGCGATCCGCGGCGCAGGCCGGACGTCGGTCGTGGTGCAGGTCATCGCCGGCGTGGCGACGCTCCTCTCGGTGGTCGCCGGCCTCCTCGGCTACGTCGGCTGGGAGGTGCACCAGAACCTGGCGGCCCAGGGCCATGAGGTGGACTGGCTCCGCTTCCTCGCCGCCAGCCCCCGCATCCTGGTCGACTGCGGCAGCGACGCCGCCTTCTCCATCGGCGGCGGGCTCATCGGCGCCTGGGGCGCGGCGAGCAGGCTCAAGGCGCCGGAGTTCGGCAAGGTGAGCCAGGCGTAGGGCGACGCCGCCACCGCGGGGGGGGGGGCGCCTGCCGCGGCTTGCCGGTGGCGCCGTGCAGCCCCCTGCCGGGCATCCCCCGTAAGGCAATCCCGGGCCAGTTGCGGACCCGGAGCCGCGGCGCCTAGGTCCTCGAGCGCGCCGTGACCGCCGCACCTCGCGCTCGGCTCGACGCCGAAGGTGCGGACCAGGCCCGCGGGGCGGAGCGATGGCGCAGGACCCGGACAATGGGCTCGTGAGCCGACCGAGCCATCACTCGGTGGACCAGACCGTCGAGCGGCTCGAGGTGCTCCTGAGGTCGAAGGGAGTGAAGCTCTTCGCCCTGATCGATCACAGCGGAGAGGCTCAGCTCGCCGGGATGAGCATGCTCCCCACCAAGCTGCTCATCTTCGGCAACCCGTCCGCCGGCACGCCCCTGATGCAGGCGGCGCCCAGCGTCGCGATCGATCTCCCCCTCAAGATCCTCGTCCGGCAGGACGCGAGCGGGAAGGTGTGGGTGACCTACGACAGCCCGGCCTACTTGCAGAGGCGGCACGGCCTTCCGCCCGAGCTCGTGCAGCGCCTCTCGGTGGTCGAGGCCTTGGCGGCGCAGGCCGGCGAGTGAGGTGGCCGCCGCCCCCTCACCCCGCCTTCGCCGCGGAGGACCAGCGGCGCCTCGGCCATCGACGCAGGCGGTGGCGATCGCGCTGCTCCTCGCCTTGATCGGGATGGCGATGGCGGTCTACCTGGTCTCCGTGCGCGGCTCGGCCCCGGCTCCTCGAGTCGTCGAGAGGCGCCCGGCTCGGCTGCGCGGAGCCGCGTCAGCGGACGACGAGCGCCGCGACGTCCGCGGCGAGGGCCTCGACGTCCTCCGGCGCGGTGTCCCAGGCGGTCATCAGGCGGGAGCCGGCCCCGGCGATGAAGTCGTAGAAGCGCCAGCCGCGGGCGCGCAGCGCGGCGCCCACCCCGGCCGGCAGGCTCACGAAGACGCTGTTCGCCTGCGGCTCGCGGAGCACCTCGACCCCGGGGACCGCGGCGAGCCGCGCGTGGAGGAGCCGCGCCATGCGGTTCGCATGGGCGGCGTGGCGCAGCCAGGCGCCGTCGCGGAGGAGCCCGACCCACGGGGCGGCGAGGAAGCGCATCTTGGAGGCGAGCTGCCCGGCCTGCTTGCAGCGGTAGGCGAACTCCTGCGAGAGGCTCCGGTCGAAGAAGATCACCGCCTCGCCGACCGCCATGCCGTTCTTCGTGCCCCCGAAGCAGAGCACGTCCACCCCCGCCTTCCAGGTCAGCTCCGCGGGCTCGGCGTCCAGGCTCGCCACCGCGTTGGCGAGCCGGGCCCCGTCCATGTGCACGCGGAGCCCGAGGGCGCGCGCCTCCGCGCCCACCGCGCGGAGCTCCTCCACGGAGTAGACGGTGCCGAGCTCGGTGGCCTGGGTGACCGAGACCACCTTCGGCTTCGGGTAGTGGATGTCGGACCGCTTCTCCACCAGGTGGCGGATCCCGGCGGGCGTCACCTTGCCGCTCGCCCCGGGCATGGTGAGCACCTTGGTGCCGTTGGAGAAGAACTCCGGCGCGCCGCACTCGTCGGTCTCGATGTGGGCGGTCTCGTGGCAGAGCACCGAGTGGTAGCTCTGGGTCAGGGCGGCGAGGGCGAGCGAGTTGGCGGCGGTCCCGTTGAACGCGAAGTAGACGTCGCAGTCGGTGCGGAACAGGGCGCGCAGCTGGTCGGCGGCCTCCGCGGTCCAGCGGTCGTCGCCGTAGCCGGGCACGTGCCCGGAGTTGGCCTCCTGCATGGCGGCGAACGCCTCGGGGGCGATCCCGGCGTAGTTGTCGGAGGCGAACTGGCGGCGGGGAAGCGTGGGCATGGCGCTCTCTACAGCGCTCGCGGGTGGCGGTCAAGGCGTGCTGGACGTTTGTCCGTTATAGCGGTCGGATGCGGTGGGAGGAGGTGGGCCCGGAGCACCCGCCCAGCGGGCGCCAGGCGGGGCCCTGCCGCCGCGTCGCGCCGCGTGCGGAGCGGGACCTCTTCTCAGGCGCGACCTCTGGCGCTCCTCGCGAGGGCGGGAGATCCTGCGAGCGGGGTGTCTGGAGCACGGCATGGAGGAGAGGAGCCCGCAGGAAGCCACGCGTCGAGCCCGCGGCGCGTCGCGCCGGGCCGCGGGGGGCCTGTCGCGGCCTGCCGCGCTGCTCGGCGCGCTCGTCCTCGTCGCCTGCCATGGCGGGCACGCGTCCAGCGCGCTGAACCTTCCCCCCTGCCAGGGAACCACGCTCCTGACCGTCGCGCCGATCCCGCCCGCGGCGCTGTCGGGCATCGTCCCGCTGGGCAACCTGCTCCCGAGCGCCCACACGTTCCCCACGGATCACCTCTACTTCTACGGGGCGATGGTGGGCGGGGCGAGGCCGCTCTACCCGCTCCTCGCCCCGGGCGACGGCTGGATCACCGCGATCGGCAGCACGCAGAAGCAGGGCCAGCCGGCGGCCGACTACCAGCTCACGATCTCCGCGTGCGCGGAGTTCCAGTACTCCTTCGCGCACGTCGTCTCGCTCGCGCCGTCGCTCGCGGCCGCGCTCTCCCGTCCGGACTCCTGCTCGCAGTACGAGACCGGCGGGCTCGCCGTGAGCCAGTGCTGGGCCTACGTCGCGCTGCCGGTGTCCGCCGGGCAAGAGCTCGGGATGGACAGCGGCTTCGACCTCGGCGCGCAGGACACCCGGGTCACGGGGCCGGTGGCGAACCCGGCGCGCACGCTGCGAAGCCGGCACGCGGTCTGCCCCCTCGATTACTTCGACGCCGCCGACCAGGCGGCCTACTCCGCGCTCCTGGGCACGTTCGACGACAGCGCCCTGCGGACGATCCCTCCCCTGTGCGGGACGGTCTACCAGGACGTCGCCGGCACGGCGCAGGGCATCTGGTTCAACCCCGCCGCGCCGGAGTCTCCCGACGATCCGCACCTGGCGCTCGTGCACGACAACGTGGACCCTTCGCTCGGGGTGTTCTCCTCCGGCACCACGATCGCGGGGATGGTCGACTGGGCGTACCCGTTCACGCCCACGTCCGCCGGCCTCGTGAACCGCGACTTCGACCAGGTGACCGCCGACGGCCAGCTCTACTGCTACGACACGTTCCTCGCCGGAGGGGCGCCTGGCCTGGGAACGGGGATCGTGCTCGTCTCCATGCCGAACGCGACGACGTTGCAGATCGAGCACCAGACCGGAGGCGCGTCCGGAGATTGCAGCAACGGTGGGCAGCCGCTCGCGTTCGGCGCGCCGTATACGTTCGTCAGGTGAAGCTTGCGCCGTGGCCCGACCAGGGCCGCGGACGAGGCGAGCACCCCGCCCGCACCGCGCAGAACGAAAGGACAGAGACCGGAGCCGCCCTGTAAGCCGAGTTTTCCCGGGATGGCGGATCGAGCGCCGGGCACGAGCACTCGCCCCGCCATTCCGCTGGGATACGCTTGGCCGGTGCTCAGCCGGGACCAGCAGCCGACGCGGATAGGCCAGCAGATGGCCAGTCGAGCGCCTAGGAGCCCGCAGGAGCGGCGCGGCGCGCGACCCGCCCACCCGAAGGGCGCCCCGGAGGCGCATCGCTCCAGGGCGGCGAGCGGCGTGCGCCCAGGGGGCAGCACGGCGTTGCCCTCGAGGCGAGCTCCAGGCCGCTCCTCCCGGCGGACGCCGCGGTCGTCGGCCCCGCCCCCGCCCAGCCTCGCTCACAACCCGCTAACGACCGTGGCTCCTCGGACCTCGTCCGGCGCCGGCTGGCTCGAGCCGGGGTGGCGACCGCTCTTAGCCAGAAAAACTGGACCGGATCGATATCGCCCATACCATCGGGCCTGGAATGGAAGAAGGCCGCCAGGGCTGTCACCCGGGCGGCCTTCAGGGGACTCACAGGAGCCGGTTGGCCCCCGCGGAGTTGGCTGGTCCCAAGAATAGCTTCGGGGGACTGCTCCGCAAGATTCCCGATCGGCGCCA
>DATKAL010000229.1:0-5832 GCA_035498135.1 Anaeromyxobacter sp. | reverse complement strand
TCGGCCTAGACTAGCCGCTCACCGCCACCACCGTCCGTCCCCGCACCTGGCCGGCCAGGATCCGCTCCCCCCAGGCCGGGACCGAGGCGAGCGGGATCTCGGTGGTGAGCGCGTCGATCCGGTCCGGGGCGAGGTCGCGGGCCAGGCGCGTCCAGGCCCGCTCCCGCCGCTCCCGTGGGGGGGTGATCGACTCGACCCCGAGGAGCCGCACCCCGCGAAGGATGAAGGGCATCACGGTCACCGGGAGGTCCGTCCCGCCCGCCAGGCCGCAGGCGGCGACCGCGCCGCCGGTGGCGGTCTGCCGGAGGACGGTGGCGAGCGTCTCTCCCCCGACCGCGTCCACGCCGCCCGCCCAGGTCTCGGACTCGAGCGGCTTCGCGCCCGGGCGGGCGAGCTCGGCGCGCGCCACGATCCGGCTCGCCCCCAGCGACTCGAGATACGGGCGCTCGTCGGGGCGGCCGGTCGAGGCGGCCACCGTGAAGCCGGCCCTGGCGAGGAGGGCCACCGCCACGCTCCCCACGCCGCCGGCGGCCCCGGTGACGATCACCTCGCGCGGCCCGGGGCGCACCCCGGCCTCCCAGAGCGCGTCGACGCAGAGGGCGGCGGTGAAGCCGGCGGTCCCGAGCGCCATGGCGCGGCGGGCGGTCAGGCCGCGGGGGATGGGGAGCGCCCACTCGGCCCGCACCCGGGCCAGGCCCGCGTAGCCGCCGAAGGTCAGCTCCCCGAGCCCGCAGCCGGTGACCAGCACCTCGTCCCCGGGCCGGAAGGCGGGCGAGCGCGACTCGAGCACGGTCCCGGCCAGATCGATCCCCGGCACCATGGGGAGCTTGCGGATCACCTTCCCCTTGCCGGTGACCGCCAGCCCGTCCTTGTAGTTCAGGCTGGAGTAGCGGACCGCGACGGTGAGGTCGCCCTCGCCCAGGTCGGCGGGGGTGAGCTCCTCGAAGCCGGCCCGCCGCCCCGAGGCGTCCTCCCGGACGACGAAGGCGCGGAACCGCTCGGGAAGGTGGGCCATGGCTCCTCCGGGGAAGGGAGGGCCATCCTCCGCGCCCGGGCGCGCCGGGTCCAGATCCCGGATCGGGCGCCGCGGGCGGCGGAGCGGGCCGGGCGCCGTCGGCCCCGACCTGCTTGACGCCCCTGGTTCCGCAGTGTTAGCTGCCTCCTCCCACGCAGCCCGGAGGCCGTCCTTGGCGCGCTTCATCACCGACCTCAAGCGGACCCATTCCTGCGGACAGCTCACGAAGGCCGACGTCGGCCGGGAGGTGGTCCTCTTCGGATGGGTGAACAACCGGCGCGACCACGGCGGCGCGGTCTTCATCGACCTCCGCGACCGCGAGGGCGTCACGCAGGTGGTCTTCGAGGCGGACGTCCGGCCGGACGTGCACGACCTCGCCGGCCAGCTCCGGCTCGAGTACTGCGTGGGCGTGCGGGGGAAGGTGGTCTCCCGCGGCGAGAACGTGAACCCGAAGCTCCGGACCGGCGAGATCGAGGTCCACGCCACCGACCTCGAGATCTTCAACCGCTCCGAGCCCGCGCCCTTCCAGATCGAGGACCGGATCGACACCGGCGAGGAGAAGCGGCTCCAGTACCGCTTCCTCGACCTGCGGCGGGCCCCGCTCCAGAAGACCCTCATGACCCGGGCCCGCGTGAACCACCTCACCCGCAACCACTTCACGGAGAACGGCTTCCTCGAGCTCGAGACCCCGTTCATGGGGAAGTACACGCCCGGCGGGGCGCGGAACTTCCTCGTCCCCAGCCGGCTCAACCCGGGGAAGTTCTACGCCCTGGCGGAGAGCCCCCAGCTCTACAAGCAGCTCTACATGGTGGCCGGGTTCGATCGGTACTTCCAGATCGTCCGCTGCTTCCGGGACGAGGACCTGCGGCTCGACCGCCAGCCGGAGTTCACCCAGATCGACGTGGAGATGTCGTTCGTCACCCAGGACGACGTCTTCGACGTGATCGAGGGGCTGATCGTCAAGCTCTGGAAGGACGTGCTCGGGGTGGAGATCCCGCGCCCCTTCCCGCGCATGCCCTTCGCCGAGTCGATGGCGAAGTACGGGAACGACAAGCCCGACCTGCGCTTCGGGATGCCGCACACCGTCCTCACCGAGCTGGTGCGGGAGCACGGCGGCGGGGGCGTGCCCCTCCTCAAGGAGGCGGTGGAGGCGGGCGGGATCGTGAAGGGGATGCGGGTCCCCGCCTCGGCCAACTTCTCGCGCACCGAGATCGACAAGCTCGAGGAGTACGTGAAGGGCATGGGCGCCAAGGGGCTGGCCCGCGCCAAGGTGGGGGAGGGCGGGGAGTGGACCCAGTCCCCCTTCGCCAAGACCATCACCCCCGGGCTCCGCCAGGCGATCACCGCCGCCTGCGAGGGGCAGCCCGGCGACCTGCTCCTCTTCCAGTTCGGGAAGGAGTCGGTGGTCCACACGGTGATGGCCAACCTCCGCGTCCACCTGGCCAAGCGGATGGGGCTCATCCCGGAGTACGGCTCGGGCGGCCAGTGGAAGTTCCTCTGGGTGGTGAACCCGCCGCTCTTCGAGTACGACGAGGAGGCCAAGGTCTGGGCGGCGGCGCACCACGCCTTCACCCGGCCGCACGACGGCGATCTCCAGTTCCTCGAGACCGACCCGGGCAAGGTGAACTGCCACCGCTACGACTGCGTGCTGAACGGCTTCGAGATCGGCGGCGGCTCGATCCGGCTCCACGACCCCGAGGTGCAGAAGCGGGTCTTCAAGGCGATGGGGATCTCCGACGAGGAGGCGCGGGCCAAGTTCGGCTTCCTCCTCGACGCCCTGAAGATGGGGGCCCCGCCGCACGGCGGGATCGCCCTGGGCATGGACCGGCTGGTGATGCTCCTCACCGGGGCCGAGTCGCTCCGCGACGTGGTCGCCTGGCCCAAGACGCAGAAGGGGACCGATCTCATGACCGGCGCCCCCGGCGACGTGGACGTGCGCCAGCTGCGCGAGCTGTACGTGAAGTCGACCTACGAGCCGCGGTAGGGCCGCCGCCGTCCCGCTCCCCCGGGGCGGTGCGGCGGCCGCGCCGGGCCGCTCCGCTCCGCCCTGGCCGGAGGCGGGCGGGTGCCGGATCCGCGCCCGGAGCTGGGTGCTCGCCTCGGGCCGCTTCGTCGGGGGCGGGGTGGCGCGCCAGGGGCGGCTGCTCGAGCCGACCCTCGGCCTCCCGGTCCAGGCCGCCGAGGGGCGCGAGGCCGGGGTCCACCTCGCCCACCGCCCGGCCGCCTCCCTCACGGTCCGCGATCGGCGCGCCCCCCAGCCGCTCCTCTCCGCCGGTGTCCGGGTCGACGCGGCGCTCCGGCCGCTCGACGAGCGCGGCCGGCCGGTCCACCCCCGGCTCTTCGCCGCCGGGGCGGTGATCGGCGGGCACGAGCAGGCGAGCGACGGCACCGGGCTCGGGGTGGCGATCCTCACCGGCTGGCTGGCAGGGCGGGCGGCGGCGGCCGGCTGATCGGCCGGGCAGGGCGCTCAGCGCGCGCCCGCGATCGAGCGCAGGAGCTCCGCCAGGTAGGGCTTCCACACCGCCGCGCGCGTCATGGCCAGGTGGCCGCCGCCGTCGTCGGAGGCGGGCACGAGCACGAACCTCGCCCCCGGGATGCCCCGGATCAGCTCCGCCGCGAGCGGGAGCTCCGGCGGGTTGATGGCGTCGTCGGCGAAGTTGAGCGCCAGCACCCGGGCCCGGATCTTCCCGAGCTCCGGCTGCGGGTCGTAGTCCCAGGACGACTCGACCCAGTAGAGGAAGTCGTTCGCGTCCCAGCGGGACGCCTCCGCGACCATCCGCTCGTAGAGCGCCACCGCGGCGGCGCGGGTGGGCGCCTCGGCCTGCAGGCGCGCGGGGCTCTCCAGCATCATGGCCCAGAGCGGGGCGGTGTGGAGCCAGTGGCGCGGCGGCTCGCGGTAGTCCCCGCCGCGGAAGCCCGGGTCGTTCCGGATCGACTCGGTCAGGATCTTCCGGAAGAGGAGGTTCCGCCCGGAGATGGCGATCGGCTGGCAGGCGATGGGCATCACCGCGTCCATCGCCTCCGGGTAGCGCACGGCCCACATCCAGGAGTGCATCCCGCCCATCGACGTCCCCGCCACCAGGCGCAGCCGCTCGACGCCCAGCCCCTCGGTGACCATCAGGTGCTGGCCGCGGACCACGTCCCCGTAGCCGTAGCGCGGGAACCGGGCCCGGAGCCCGTCGCTCGGCTTCGTCGAGCCACCCCGGCCGAGCCCGTCGGGCAGGATCACGTAGGTGCGGGCGACGTCGAGCGGCTGGCCCGGGCCGAAGAGCTCCGGCGCGAGGGTCGGGGCAAGGAACTGCCTGGACGTGCCGCCGGTCTGGTGCAGGAGGAGGACCGCGTTGTCGATCCGCCCGGCCGCGTCGCGGCGGGGCTCCCCCAGGGTGAGGTAGTGGAGCCGGACCTCGGGGAGCGTCTCGCCGCTCTGGAACCGGAAGTCCCTGACGACGAGGTCCCCCTCGCGCTCTCCGTACATGCCGGATGCCTAAGCCGGCCCGGGCGCCGGCGCAGCGGCCGCCCAGGGCCGGCCGGACGCGGGGGGGCTAGTGGCCCCCGGCCTGCTCCACCAGGCCGAGCGCCGCGCCCCGGGCGGCGAGGGCGGCGCCGAGGGACGTCGGGTCGGCCGAGAGGAAGGCGGCCGGGGTCGCCGCGCCCACCTCGCGCAGGAGCGCGGTGGGGCCGGCCACGCAGCAGCCGGCCGGGGGCATGGGGGTGGCGGCGGCGCTCGGGGCGCCAGGCCGGTCGAGGAGCAGCGTGAGGGCGTCGAGGAACCCGTCGGGCGCCTCCGCCACCGGGTGGAAGAGGACCGCGCGCGGCCGCCGGGCGGCGTCGAGGCCGGCGCGGAGGGCGCCCTCCAGGCCTCCCGCGGCGGCGTCCACCAGCCGGGCGCCTCCGCCCCGCTCTCCCACGAAGAGGGCGGCGAACTCGCGCGTGCCGTCGCCGGAGCCGGCGTCGGCCAGGATCAGCTCGTCGTCCGGCCCGAGGCCGCGGGCGAGCGCCTCCAGCGAGGGGGCGATGGTGGCCAGGGCGTCCCGCGCGGGCACGATCACCGAGAGCGGAGCGCGTCCGGCGCGGGGGGCGGGCGCAGGCCGGCCGCGGAGCCCCGCGCGGTCGAGGAGGGGGACCTTCCCCAGCCAGCGCCGGGTGAACCGGGCGGCGTCGGCGTCCGACAGGTCTCCCGGGCAGCGGGCCCGGTGGATCGCCACGCTCTCCCGGGCCACCAGCACCTCCCCGCCGGCGGCCCGCAGCCGCAGGCAGAGGTCCAGCCCGACCGCCGCCGGCCCGAGCGTCTCGTCGAGGCCGCCCGCGGCGCGGACCGCGTCGGCGCGGACCAGGAGCGCGGCCAGGCTCGCGGCGGGGACGGAGAGCACATCGGCGGCCGGCAGGGCGCAGTCGCCGGCGCCGTGGGGGACGGGCGTGATGGGGTAGGGCGCCGCGTAGGCGAAGAGGATCCCGTCCGCCTCCACCAGGCCGCTCGGGGTGACGAGCCGGCTGGCGACCGCCGAGACCGCCGGGTCCCCGGTGGCCACGGCGGCGAGCGGCGCGAGCCAGCCCGGGTTCGGCTCCGCGTCGGCGTGGAGGAAGGCGACCAGCGGAGCGCGGGCGATCCCGAGGGCGGCGCCGGCGGCCCGCGCCAGCCCGAGCGGCTCGTCGCTCCGGGCGGTCGTCACGCCCGGGAGGCGCGGGAGGGCGAGCCGGGTCTCGTCCGCCGTGCCGTCGTCCATCACCACGAGCTCGTGGTCCACCCCGGCGGCGCCCTCGCGGAGCGCCGTCAGGCAGCGGAAGGTCTCGTCCCAGGGGCCGTCCGCGAGGACGAC
>DATKAL010000228.1:0-2305 GCA_035498135.1 Anaeromyxobacter sp. | reverse complement strand
CGAAGAAGCGCTCGCCGGCCTTGTGGGCCTCCTGGGCGATGGCCTTCACCATCCGCAAGAGGTCGGGGCGGTCGGCCACCGCCCGCTCCGCGTCGCGGCACAGCTCCTCCACCCGCCAGCTCGAGACCTGGAGCCCGAAGTACTCGGTGGCCACGTCCTCGAGGGCGTGGGCCTCGTCGAAGATCACCACGTCGTGATCGGGGAGGATCTCCACCCCGGCCCGCGAGGTGCGCATCGCCAGGTCGGCGAAGAACAGGTGGTGGTTCACGAGCAGCACGTCCGCCTGGGCGGCGAGGGCCCGCGCCCGGGTGACGAAGCACTCCTCGTAGAGGGCGCACTCGCGCCCCAGGCAGTTCTCGCTGGTGGCGGAGAGGTCGCGCCAGGCGTGGAACAGGTCGGGGAGGTCGATCTCGCTCCGGTCGCCGGTGGAGGTCTCCTTCGCCCACGCCTCGATCCGCGGCCACAGGGCGCTCTCCTCCCGGGCCTCGAAGCGCGGGGCGCGGGCGAACTCCTCGCCCCGGGCCAGGCAGTAGTAGTTCGAGCGGCCCTTGAGATAAGCGGCCTGGAAGGAGAGCCCGCAGGCGTCGCGCAGGAGGGGGATGTCCTTCCCCCAGATCTGCTCCTGCAGGTTCTTCGTGGCGGTGGAGACGATCACCCGCCGGCCGGAGAGGATCGCCGGGACCAGGTAGGCGAGGGTCTTCCCCGTGCCGGTGCCGGCCTCGGCCACGAGGTAGCCCCGCTCGGCGATGGCCCGCTCCACCGCCCGGGCCATCGCCAGCTGGTCGGCGCGGTGCTCGTAGCCGGGCAGGGCGGCGGCCAGGCGTCCGCCGGGCCCGAGGGCGTCCTCGACGCTCAGGTGTTCGGGGAGGGGGATCAGGGCGGGTTCCCCGTGACCGCCTGGTAGAGCCGCCAGGCGGCCCAGACGGCCGCGCTGCCCAAGGAGATCGAGGCGGCGATGACGAGCTTGCGCCGGAGCCCCTCCCTCGGCGGCGGCGGGGCGGTGCGGGGGAGCGAGGAGAGGCCGACCACGGTGGCCCGCTTCACGATCTCGTCCCGGAAGCGGGTGGCGACCGGATCGCCGGGGCGCTCGGCCAGGACCGCCCGGTAGCGGGCCCCGGCGCGGGCGAGCCCCTCGAGGTCGGAGAGGCGGGAGAGGTAGGCGCGGTGGGCGGCCTCGTCCCCCCAGGCGGCCAGCACCGCCGCCCAGGCCTCCTCTTCCTTCGGCGCGCCGCGATCGACTTGGGACATGGGAGGGCGGAGTCTCACTCGAGCCGCCCGGCGCCGGGCCGGGCCGGGAGGGCTACTGGACGGTGATCGGGACCGGGACGAAGGTGACGGCGAGGAGGACGAGGGAGGCGACCGCCAGCGCCCGCCGGCCGGGGGAGAGCGGCTCCTCGACCAGCGCCGGCGGGTGGCGGTTCCCGAGGAGGAAGCGGCAGAGTGCCCACCAGACGAGCCAGTTCCAGGAGAGGAAGAACCCGGCCGCGAGGAGCGCCGCCGAGGCGACCCGCCCGCCGACCCGGGCCCAGCGGCTGCCGAGGAGGGCGTACAGGACGTGTCCGCCGTCGAGCTGCCCGACGGGGATGAGGTTCAGGGTGGTGACGAACATCCCGATCCAGGCGGCGAAGGCCACCGGGTGGACGAAGACGTCCATCCCCTCCGGCAGGGGCCCGAACACCAGCCGCTGCGTGGCCCAGGTGACGAGGCTGTCGCCGTAGAGCAGGACCCCGGTGTCCGGGGCGGAGAGCGGGCGGCCGGCGAGCCAGGCCCGGAGCAGCTCGAAGGGCGAGCCGGCGGCGCTCGCCGCGGTCGCCGCAACGGCGCGGACCTCGGAGTGGGCGAGCCCCCACCAGAGCAGGGGGAGGGCGACGAGGAAGCCGGCGATGGGGCCGGCGGCGCCGATCTCCAGGGTGGCGCGGCGGGTGGGGAGGGCGGAGCGGATCCGGATCACCGCTCCGAGGGTGCCGAACCCGAAGGGGAGCGGGATGAAGTAGGGAAGCGTGGTGTCCACCCGGTGGCGGCGAGCGAGGACGAAGTGCCCCATCTCATGGGTGAGGAGGATGGCGATGAGCGCGGCCGAGAACGGCAGGCCACCCCGTACCACCGCGGCGAGCGAGAGGGCGGCGCCGGCGGGCAGGGGGGAGAGGGTGAACCCCGCCCAGAGCGTGGTCGCCACCGTGGCCAGGAAGAGGACCAGGTTGGTGATCGGGAAGCGGGCGGCCCGGCCCGGGAGCCTGGTGGCCTCGTCCATCCAGGCCCGGAGCCCGGCGGCCCGGCGCGCGCCCGGCCAGGCCATCTAGCGCCC
>DATKAL010000227.1:0-2169 GCA_035498135.1 Anaeromyxobacter sp. | reverse complement strand
CGGCACAAGAAGCAGACGGGCGGCCACGGCCAGTTCGGCGACTGCAAGATCCGGATCAAGCCCCTGGCCCGCGGCGAGGACTTCAAGTTCGTCGACGACATCTTCGGCGGCTCGATCCCCAAGAACTTCATCCCCGCGGTCGAGAAGGGCATCCAGGAGGCCCGCCTGAAGGGCTTCCTCGCCGGGTACCCGATGGTGGACTTCCAGGTCGAGCTCTTCGACGGCCAGTACCACGACGTGGACAGCTCCGAGATGTCGTTCAAGATCGCCGGCTCGCTCGCGTTCAAGGACGGCATCCCGAAGTGCCGGCCCACGATCCTCGAGCCGATCATGAAGGTCGAGATCGCGGTGCCCGACGAGTACGCGGGCGCGGTGATGGGCGACCTCTCGAGCCGGCGCGGGCGCCCGCAGGGGATGGAGCCCAAGGGCTCCCTCCAGGTGATCCGGGCCGAGGTCCCCCTCGCCGAGATGCTCTCCTACGACGCGGAGCTCACCTCGATGACCGGGGGCCGAGGCTCCTACCACATGGAGATGGACCACTACGACGAGGTGCCGGCCCACCTGCAGGAGAAGATCATCGCCGCGGCCAAGGCCGAGCGCGGCGCCGTGGTGGAGGAGGAGTAGGAGCAGGGCTTTCCAACCGGGGGGGCATCCCCGGAGGAGAGGGAGTACTTCTCCGCCGACGGAGTGGCTTGCCAACAGGGGGGGCGTCCCACCCCCCCGGCACCCCCCGGGGTTAGACTGTCCCCATGAAGCTCGCGCGACCCATCGCCCCGCTCCTCGCCGCTCTCGCGCTCGCCGCGGCGGCTCCCCCTGCGCGAGCGCAGGAGGAGCCGGTCACGGCGGGCACCGAAGGCGTCCCCGCCCCGAAGAGGACGAAGCACGTCCAGCCCGTCTACCCGCAGGAGGCGCTCGCCCAGGGCATCCGCGGCATCGTGATCCTCGAGATCGTGCTCGACAAGCAGGGCAAGGTGGAGTCCACGTCGGTCGTCCGCAGCGTGCCCGGCCTGGACGAGGCGGCGGTCGCGGCGGCCCGCCAGTGGGAGTACACGCCCACGAAGGTGGACGGCAAGCCCGCGCGCGTGCGCCTCACGGTCCCGGTCGTCTTCTCTCTCGCGCTCCCGACGGTCAACCGGCAGACGGGCATCCCCGAGCTCCGCCAGGGCATCTCGCCGGTGTGGCCCGCGGGCGCCACGGGCGGCGGGATCGCGCGGGCCGAGGTCACGCTCGAGGCGGACGGCCGGGTCGGCTCCGCGCGCATCCTCGAGGGCAACGCTCCGTGGTCAGACGCCCTGCTCGGAGCGCTCAAGACGTGGCGCTTCGCGCCGCCGCCCGAGGACGAGGTGCTGACCTTCAGGGTCGAGGCCGAGTTCGTGTCCGAAGGAGGGGGGAAGGACAGGAGGGTGGGCCTCGAAGCCACCGGTCTGCAGCGCTCCGGGCTCCTCGAAGGCCCGCCGGCGTCCGGGGCGGCCAAGCCGGCGCCCCCCGCGGTGGCCCAGGCAGCGCCCCCGGCCGGCCCCGCACCCGCGCAGCCGCGGACGACCACGCCCACTCGGGACAAGCCGGAGCCTGCGCCACAGCAGCCTCCGCCCACCCAGGAGAAGCCGGCGGCTGCGCCGCAGCAGCCCACGCCTGCACAGCCGACGCCTGCTCAGGCGCCGCCGGCTCAGCCGACACTCGCGCAGCCGGCGCCGAGTCAACCGGCACCGGCGCAGCCTGCGCCCAAGCAGCCCGCACCCGCCCAGCCGCGACCGGGACAGCCGGCGCCCGCCCAGCCGATTCCCGGGCAGCCGGCGCCGTCGACGCCCGACCAGGGTCGGCCGGGGGCCCCGCCGCAGGCCGCCCCCGCGGCGCCCCTCGCGGCCGGAGCCAACGCGACAGCGCCGCCGCCCGTCGAGGTCCTCACGGTGCCGCCCCCGGCGCCCTCCCCCGAGAACGGGACCTCCGCCATCCGCGACGTCACGCTGGAGCCCGGGGTGCCGGACCTGACGAAGGGACGCCGGCCGGTCGCGCCGCCCTTCGCGCGCATGGCCGGGACGACGGGTACCGTCGAGGTGGAGTTCTCGGTCGGCACCGCGGGGACGACCACGGTCCAGGGCTCGACCGGCCCGGACCTGCTGAAGCCGGCGGCAGAGCAGGCCGTCGCCTCGTGGGTGTTCCGGCGCACGC
>DATKAL010000226.1:0-2943 GCA_035498135.1 Anaeromyxobacter sp. | reverse complement strand
GCGCGCGGTGCGGCGTGGCCTCGGTCCGCCGCCTCCGGGACCTCTCCAACGGGACGATGTGAGGGCGGGCAGGGGGCGCGGCCCGGGCGCGCCGGGCCCGGATCACGCCCGCGCGCCCGCGGCCGGGGAGGGGGCGCGGGGTCGGCGGGCGGCGCGGCCGAGGAACTCCTCCACCACCTGCATGGCCTCGGCGGGGCGGCGCTGCAGGAGGAGGTGGGGGCCGTCCAGCATCCGGATCTCCGAGTCGGGCCGGAGGAGCCGGATCTCGATGGGGAGCGCGCTCCGCAGGAGCCGGTCCTGCTTCCCGCCGAGGAAGAGGATGGGCGCGGGGCAGGCGCGGAGCCAGGGGGTGGCGTCGACCTTCATCGCCTCGCGGGCCCGGGCGTGCATCACCGGGGCCCGGACCGTCGAGACCGCGGCCTGGACGTCCGCCACCAGGTCGAGGGGGGCGTCGGGCCCGCCGAGCAGGATCCGGACCGCGTGGGCGGGGAGGGGCAGGCGGAAGAAGGCGGGCGCCAGCGGCCGCAGGGCGCGGATCGGGCCCGCCGCCGGCCGGCGGTGGAAGGTGGCCGCGAGCACGACGCCCACCAGCCCCGGGGGGGCCCCGGCCGCGATCCGCAGCGCGAGCGGGCCGCCGAACGACTCGCCCAGGAGGGCGAAGGGGCGGTCCGCCGGGAGCTCGGCCCGGACGCGCTCGTCGAGCGCCGCGTAGTCGAGGAACCGGTCGTGCGGGTAGGAGAGCACGCGCAGGTCGAGGGCGCCGCTGGAGGCGGCCACGAAGCGGGAGAGGAGCCGGCCGGTGCCGTCCAGGCCGGGGAGGCAGAGGGTGAGGAGCGGCTCGGGCATGGGCGAGGAGCCACGACGGTAGCACGGGGCCGACCGGGCCCGCGCCGCTCGATGGGGTGAGCGCCGAGGCGGTCAGCCGGGGGGAGGCAGGGCGTCGAGGTCGGCCAGCGAGGCGGGGCGCTTCTTTCGCACGTGCTCGTCGAGCCAGCGGACGGTCTCGAAGAGCGTCTCCTGGGGATCCCGGGCGGCGAAGCCCAGCTCGGTCTCGGCCTTGCGCGAGTCGCAGTACCAGAAGCGCTCGCCCATCTCCACCGAGGGGGCGTCGATGGGGGGCTCGGCGCCGCGCCAGGCGGAGAGCCGCTCGAGGAGCCTCACCCCCGCCAGGTTGACGGCGCTCGGGAGGGCGAGGCGCGGGGCGGGCACGCCGCTCAGCCGCTCCAGGCGGCCGAACAGGTCGCGGAAGCTCATGTTGGCGCCGCCCAGGAGGTACCGCTCCCCAGGCCGCCCGCGCGCCAGGGCGGCGGCGAAGGCGAGGGCCGCGTCGCGGACGTCCACGAAGGAGAGGCCGCCGGAGGGCATCGCCGGGATGCGCCGCTCCAGGAACTTGAAGATCACGTCGGTGGAGGAGAGCCGCTGGTCGCCCGGGCCGAGGAGGAGGGAGGGGTTCAGGACCACGAGCGGCAGCCCGGTGTCGCGGTGGATCCGGAGGGCCGCCTTCTCCTGGTAGATCTTGGAGAGGTAGTAGGGCCAGCCGGCCACGGTGGCGATGGGGTACGGGTCGGCCTCGGTCCCTACCCGCTCCTCGGCCGACACGGCGATCGTCCCGGAGGAGGAGGCGAGCACCACCCGCTTCACCCCGGCCCGGACGCAGGCCTCGAGGAGCCGCCGCGTCCCCTGCACGTGCAGCTCGTAGAGCCGGGCCGGCTCCGCCGGGTCGAAGCTCACCTGTCCCGCGAGGTGGAGGACCCCCTCGACTCCGTCGAGGGCGGCGCCGAGGGCGGAGGGATCCTCCACCGAGGCCCGGACCACCTCGGCCCCGAGCCCCTCCGCCTCGGGGGCGGCGGATCGCTGGAGCAGGCGGAGCCGGTGGCCGGCCCGGGCGAGGATCGGCACCAGGGCCGAGCCGAGGAAGCCGGTCCCCCCGGTGACGAGGAGGTTCATCCGTCCTCCGGGCTCCGGGCGGCGAGGTCCGCGCCGCCGGGGGTGGGATCGGCCGCCCCGCGCACGGGAACCGGCGCCGCGCTCTCGGGCCGGGCCCGGGCGGCCGGGGCCGGCTCCGGGGCGGACGCGTCCCGGCTCGGAGCGGGGGCGCCGGCAGCCGGCGGCTCCCTGGCCGGCGCCGGGGCTCCGCGCTCCTCGCGGGCCGCGGCGCGCAGCAGGCGGATCGCCTCCTCCATCACCCGGGTGGCCGCCTTGTAGGCGTCGCTTCGCGCGAGCCCCTGGGCCCGGCCGCGGAGCTCCTCCACCGCGATGACCTGGCCGAAGCGGACCTCGAGGTCGGCCCGGCGAGGCAGGCTCCGGCCCGGGGGGAGCGCCTCGAAGGTGCCGCCGAGGTGGACCGGCAGGACGTCCACCCCGCAGTGGAGGGCGAGGTAGCCGGCGGTGGAGTGGAACGGGTGCAGCTCGCCGTCGCGAGAGCGCGTGCCCTCCGGGAAGATGAGGAGGTGGTGGCCGCGCCGGAGCGCCTCGGCCGCGGCCTGGAGGCTGGCCTTGAGCGAGCCCTCGCGCTCCATGGGGATGAGGTTGGTGAAGTTCTCGAAGTAAGCCCGCTTGAGGGGCGTGTCGAAGAAGTAGTCCCGGGCGGCGAGGGCCGCGAGCCGGCCCCCCTCCTCGCCCATCGCCACCTTCACGAGCCCCATGTCGAGGTGGCTGGCGTGGTTCGCCACCACCAGGACGTTCCGGTCGTGCGGGACGAACGCCGCCCCCACCACCCGGGTGCGGTAGAGGTCGCGGTAGAGGGCCCGCTGCCCCACCGCGAGGAGGCGGCGTCCGAGCGTGGCGAGCGCCGCCGGAACCTGGAGCTCCTCCTCGGCGCGCTCGGGTGCGGCGGCGGGGGCGGCGGCCGGGCGCGCGCCGCGGCGGGTGGCGCCCTGGACGAGCCGGGCCAGGTCGCCGGCCGTGTGGACCTGGTGCAGCTCCTCGGCCGCGGAGGCCGGG
>DATKAL010000225.1:0-3242 GCA_035498135.1 Anaeromyxobacter sp. | reverse complement strand
CTGGTCCGGAAGATGGGGCCGCTCGGCGAGCTGATGGAGAAGTTCCCGCTCTTCGGCGAGCTGCCCGAGAACTTCCAGTTCGACGACACGGCGCTCACCAGGATCGTGGCCATGGTCGACTCCATGACCCAGGCCGAGCGGCAGCGGCCCGACCTCATCGCCGACGGCCGCGTGAAGCGCATCGCCCGCGGCTCGGGCCGCACCGAGAAGGAGGTCAAGGACCTCCTCAAGCAGTACAACGCCATGCGCGGGGTGATGAAGCAGATCGGCTCCGCCCCCGGTCTGCTCGCCCGGCTCCCCGGGGTGAAGCAGCTCATGCAGCTCCGCAAGCTCCAGGGGAAGGGGATGGACGACGTCCTCGGCGAGGACGCGGCGGCGGTGGAGCGGGCCCTCCAGGGCGGCCTGGTGGATCCCCGGGCCGCCGCCCAGGCGGCGGGCCTGCCCAAGGGCTACACCCCGCCCATGTCCGCCGGGGCGATGGCCCGCGCCCGGCTGATGGGCTACGCCCCCGAGCCCATCGCCGTCGAGTCGGCCAAGGAGCGCGAGGCGCGCAAGAAGAAGCGGAAGCAGGAGCGGCAGGCGCGCAAGAAGGCGCGCAAGCGCAACAAGCGTTAGGAGAGGCGGCAGAGGCGCGCCCTGCCCGACCGACCCCGCTCCCTCGACGCCCGCGCCCGGGCCCTGGCGGCCTACCGGGCCGGCGGTCTCCGCCGTCCCTCCTGCGCCGGCGGCGTCTACCCGGAGGACCCGGTCGCCCTCCGGCGGGCGCTCGACCGCTGGCTCGGCGGCCCGAACGGCGCCTCCCCCGCCCCGCTTCGCCCGCCGCGGCTCCTGGTGGCGCCGCACATCGACTACCCGCGCGGCGCGGCCGGGTACGCCCACGCCTACCGCGGCCTGGCGGCGAGCGACGCCGAGCTCTGGGTGGTGTTCGGGACCGCGCACGCCTCGCCCCCCCGGCTCTTCACCCTCACCCGCCTGGACTACGCCACGCCGCTCGGCCCGGTGCGGACCGACCGCGCCCTGGTCGACGCCCTGGTGGGCGAGCTGGGCGAGGACGAGCTGCTCGGGGAGGAGCTGGCCCACCGGGAGGAGCACTCCGTCGAGCTGCAGGTGGTCCTGCTGGCCCACCTGCTCCGCCGCCCCTTCGCCGTCCTCCCGGTGCTCTGCTCGACCATCTCCCACCTCGCCGACCCGGCCGCGGCCACCGACCCCTTCCTGGCCGCGCTCGCCCGCGCCCTCCGCGGGCGGCGCGCCTGCTTCCTGGCCGGGGCGGACCTCGCCCACCTCGGCCCGCGGTACGGGGACCCCCGGCCGCCCACCGGCGCCGAGCTCGAGGCGCTGGCCCGCCGGGACCTCGCCACCCTCGCCTTCCTGGAGCGGGGCGACGCCGCCGGGTTCCACCGTGACGCGGCCCGCGACGACGCCCGGCGCCGGGTGTGCGGGACGGCCCCCATCTACGCGGCCCTCCGGGCGAGCGGGGCGCGGGCCCGGCTCCTCCACTACGCCCAGTGGACCGACGGGATCGACTGCGTGACCTTCGCCGCCGCGGCCGGCTGACCGCCGCCGGCCGCCTCAGCCGCCGCGCCGCCGGCGCTTCGGCACCACCAGGCCGCGCGAGAGCCGGCGCAGCACGCGCTGCAGCTGCCGCCGCTTGTACCGCTCGTGGGACGAGTCCCCCTGCTCGTTCCGGGCGGCGGTCTCCCGGTCCACCACCTGGAACTCGACCAGGGAGAAAACGATCCGGCCGAGCTCGTCGGCCATGGGGTCGAGCGGGGGGAGGAGCTCGTCGATCCGCACCGGCAGGTCGACCACGAAGTTCAGGATCCGGTAGCCCCGCCCGCTGAACTCGTTGCGGGGCTCGGCCGGATCGGGGGCGGCGAGGTCGAGGGGGAGCTGGAGCTGGGCGGCCAGGGCGAGCCCCGCCGGGTGGCCCTCGAGCAGCTGGCCGAAGCGCACCAGGCTGTTCTGCGTCTGCCCCGGGACCGCGTAGTTGAAGGGGAAGAGGTGCTGGGCGAGGTAGTGGACCACCGGGGCGATCTGCTCGGGGGTCTCGGTGACGATCCGGTAGCGCACCCGGTCGAAGACCTGCGCCGCCACCGACTCCTTCTTGGCGA
Source organism: Anaeromyxobacter sp. (assembly GCA_035498135.1). Lineage (GTDB taxonomy): Bacteria > Myxococcota > Myxococcia > Myxococcales > Anaeromyxobacteraceae > Anaeromyxobacter. Next base: position 1,131 of record DATKAL010000225.1, on the reverse strand, counting down.
GGAGCTTGGTCACCAGGGACGGTCGGCTCTTCAGGCTCCCGCCGAACTCCACCACCGGGAGGCCGGCCTCCTTCATCCGGGCCGCCTCCGCCATCACCCGGCGGTGGACGCGCTCGGCCAGGTCCGCCTCGCGGATGGGGGTGCGGAAGAGCAGCTCGCGTGCCTCGAGGTGGTGGGTGACGTGCATCACCTTGAGGACCACGCAGGCGATCCGGCGGTACTTCCTCGGCTCCCCCACCCCGGAGGCGAGGAGGAAGAGGTCGCGCAGGTCGGCGGGCTCGGCCACCGGCGCCGCCACCCGGTAGCCGAAGGCGGTCCGGAGGTACTCGACCGCCTGCGCCAGGATCCCCCGGAGCCGCCGCTCGTCCCGCGGGTCGTCGAGGTCGAAGAGGTTCAGGCGGAGGAACGCTTCGACCTCGGCGGCGGTGGAGAAGTCGAGCCGCCTCCAGTCGATCACCGAGCCGCCGCGCAGGAGCAGGCGCAGCACCTCGATCTCGGGGATCCCCATCTGCTCGAGCGGGCGGAGGGCGGACGCGCGCTGGAGCTCGAAGGCCACGATCGCCTCGTGCGGCTGCGGGGGAGGTCCGGCCCGGTGGGGCCGGCGGCGGAGAACATGTCAGCGCGCCCCGGGCCGGTCAAGGCCGCCCGGGGCGCCGGCCTCAGAACTTGATCGGGAAGGTGACGTCCTGCCTGCCGCTCGCCGACCTCGGGAACCGGATGCCCTTCAGGGCGCCCGTGAGACACTGGGCGAACGGGCTGGTGGCGTACTCCGGGGTGAGGCACTTCACGTTCTGGACGCTCCCGTCGGGGGTGAGCGACCACCGCATCCGGAGGGTCCCGGTCGCGTCCTGCTGGCGCGCCTTCTGCTCCTGCACGCACTGCTGGAGGACCGAGACGTGGCCGAGGATGGTCTCGGTGACCTGCGAGTCGGAGACGGTCTGCGGGAGCCCCGCCGCCCCGCCCGGAGCGGGCGGCACGTAGACGGAGCGGGCCGGCTTGCCTCCCAGGGCCTCGTCGAGGGCCGAGTCGCTCGATCCGGAGTCGAAGTCGAGGAGCGAGTCCTTCTTCTTCTTGGCCGGGGGGGGCTCGGCCGGCGGGGCGGGCGGGCTGGCCCGGGCCACCTGCTTCGGC